>NZ_JBKEAE010000066.1:0-11064 GCF_047971885.1 Tropicimonas sp.
GTAAAGATGTTGACCGGCTGAATCATCGCCTCGTCATGCATCAGACGCACGCCTTCGAGGCCGAGGACATTGGCGATCTCGTGCGGGTCGGTGAACATCGTCGTGGTGCCGTGCGGGATCACCGCCCGGGCGAATTCGGCCGGGGTCAGCATGCCGGATTCGATGTGCATGTGCCCGTCGCAGAGCCCGGGCAGCATGTGGCGCCCCCCGGCCTCGATCACCTGCGTGCCGGGGCCGGCGCAATGGCTGGCATCGGGGCCGACATAGGCAATTCGCCCGCAGGCGATGGCGATGTCGTGATCGGGCAGCAACTCGCGGCTCTGCACGTTGACCCACACGCCCTTGCGGATGATCAGATCGGCGGCGGCACGGCCTGCGGCCACGGCCACGAGTTTGGGGGCGGCATCGGCCCAGGTGCTCACGGTAACCTTGTTCATGAGCAACCATTTACCGCTTTTCCTGTGGATGCAAGGCGCCGAGCGGCTTTATTGCCGAATGATCTGAAGGATTCAGCGTGCGAAACCAGGGTGATAGTTAGAGGCAATGAGTAGCGGGTCCCACAACGTGCAAGACCACAGATCGGTCAAGCTATAGTGCGGCGCTGATGCAGTGCGGTTCGCTTTTGCAACCACAGGACGCATAGGAAAATTCGGCTTTCGCATCCCTTGACCATTGGAACGATTACCCCTGCACGGCGAAATTTACGCGATTCCGAAACTGGCGCTCGGCTGCGTTATCAGGCTGTTCCCAGGCTAGCAGATACGCGGCAATTGTTCGCCCACAAGCATATCGACGATACGCGTTCCGCCGAACGATGTCGTCATTGAAACTGCGGTGCCGCGCCGGTCGGTCACATGACCGACAACGCAGGCATCGCACCCCGCTGCTGTTCCCCGCATCGCGCCGAGGACTGCCTCGGCCTGATCGGGTGGCGCGAACATCACCAGGGTACCTTCGTTCGCCAGATAGAGAGGATCGAGACCGAGGATCTCGCAAACCCCGCGAACATCGCTGCGCAGCGGCAGCCGGTCCTCTTCCAGCAGGATGCTGACGTTGGCCTCGTCCGCCATTTCGTTCAGTGCACTGGCCAGGCCGCCGCGTGTGGCGTCGCGTGCTGCGCGAATACCGGGCGCGGCGGCAAGCGCGGCCTCCATCAGGCCGTTCAGCGACTGGCAGTCGGACTGGATGTCCGAATGCAACGCCATTTCGCCACGCGCCGCCAGGATTGCCGCGCCGTGATCGCCCAGAACACCGTTCACGATCACCGCATCGCCGGGCACGATATGCGCTGCCGCAAGGTCGCGACCCGGGGGGATCACTCCGATGCCGGTGGTGGTGATGAACACCTTGTCGGCCGCCCCTCGTGCAACGACCTTGGTATCGCCGGTGACGATCCGTACCCCGGCATCCTGCGCCGCGCTTGCCATCGAGGCGACGACACGGCGCAGCAGGGCAATTTCGGTCCCTTCCTCGACGATGAAGGCCGCCGACAGCCACAACGGACGCGCCCCGCCGACCGCCAGGTCGTTGATTGTGCCACAGACGGCCAGCTTGCCGATATCGCCACCCGGAAATTCCACCGGATCGACCACGAAACCGTCGGTTGTCATCGCGAGCCGCGCCCCCGGTTCCGCCAGTGCCGGATGGGTCAGGCGGGCCTGATCCTCCATCCCGTCGGGCAGGAAGACAGAGGTGAACACGCTGTCGATCAGATTGCGCATCGCCCTGCCGCCGCCGCCATGGGACAGGGTGACATGGGTGTCGCGCAGCGAGCGGGGCGACATGTTCATTCCGCCGCCTCCACCCGGTGGCCGCCATACTGGTAATAGGCGGCGCAGGCGCCTTCGGAACTGACCATCAGGGCGCCCAGAGGCATTTCCGGGGTGCAGCCCCTGCCGAACTGCGGACATGCGGTTGGCCTGATGCGCCCCGACATCACCTGTCCGCAGGCGCAGCCATCGGGCTCTTCCGCCACCCGGGTGCCGGCGCTGTAGCCGATGCCGAATTTCACCTCGGCGTCGAATGCCGAGTAGCGGTCGCGGATGCGCAGCCCGCTTTCCTCGATCTCGCCCAATCCGCGCCATTCGAACTTCGGCCGCGGCTCATAGACATCGGCGATCGCCTCGAGGCTGACCGGATTGCCATGTTCCGGCACCACGCGCGAATACTGGTTTTCGACTTCGGAACGCCCCTCGCGCAACTGGCGCAGCACCATCAGTACCGATTGCAGCAGATCCAGCGGCTCGAACCCGGCGACCACGATCGGCTTGCCATAATCCCGTGCGATGAAATCATAGGCGTGGATGCCGATCACCATCGAGACATGGCCCGGCCCGACAAAGCCGTCCAGCATCATGTGCGGATCGTCGAGCAGCGCGCGGATCGGCGGTGGCACCATGATGTGATTGGCGAAGACGGTGAAATTCGCCAACCCCTCGCGCGCAGCCTGCCGGATCGACAGCGCGGTCGAGGGCGTTGTCGTCTCGAAACCCAGCCCGAAAAAAACCACCTCGCGGCCCGGGTTTCGCCTGGCGATCTCCAGCGCGTCGAGCGGCGAATAAACCATGCGGATATCGGCGCCGTCGGCCTTGGCCTGAAGCAGGCTCTTGGATGTACCGGGCACGCGCATCGCATCGCCAATGGTGGTAAAGATGACCTCGGGCCGCTCGGCCAGCGTCACACATTCATCCACCCGGCTCATCGGCAGGACGCAGACCGGGCAGCCCGGGCCATGGATGAATTCCAGCCCGTCCGGTGTCAGCTTGTCCAGACCGAAGCGAAAGATGGAGTGCGTGTGGCCACCGCAGATTTCCATGATGCGGATCGGATTTTCACCGGTAGCGCCAAGCGCGTCGATTTCATCGGCAATCGCGGCAAGCAGGACCCTGGCGGCGCGGGGGTTGCGGAATTCGTCCGAGAATTTCATGTCCTGCCCTCCAATGCGGCTTGCCCTTCGGCCATGGCCAGCAGGGTTTCCTGCGCCTCGCCCAGGCCCTCCAGCGCCGCCAGTGTCGCGGCGGCCTCGTCCTCGTCGATCACGCTCATGGCGAAGCCGACATGGATCAGAACCCACTTGCCAACCAGATCCCCGGATTGCCCGGTGTCGACGCAGGCGACATTCACCTCGCGCCGGACGCCCGAGACCTCGGCCATCGCCATCTGGCGGGCCGGGTCGGTGATGGCTGTTATCTGTCCGGGAATCCCGAGACACATGGCTACTCCTCCTCTGTCTGGTGCACCTGCCGGTGCGACGGTTCCGCGATGCCGTATCGGTCGATCTTGGAGCGCAGCCCGACGCGGCTCAGCCCGAGTTCTTCGGCGGCGCGGCTCTTGTTCCATTTCAGCCGGGTCAGCGTTTCGCGCAGGATGCGGATCTCGACCGTCTCGACGCGCTCCTTCAGGGTAAGGTCGGCCGTCAGCAGCGTTTGCGCGCCGATGGTATCATCCTCGGGCACTGGCGCCGCCTGCAGGATATGGCGCGAGATAAGCTCGGGGCCGAGAACCGCGTCCTGACTGAATATCAGCATCCGCAGGATCTCGTTTTCCAGTTCGCGCATGTTTCCGGGCCAGTCGTAGGCCGACAGAAACGCGATCGCGTCCTCGGCGAGCCCATGCACCGGCTTGCCATGTTTCTGCGAGGATTCGAACAGCGCGCGCTCGGCAAGGAGCGCGATATCCTCGCGCCGGGCGCGGAGCGGCGGGAGCCCGAGTTCGCAACGGGCAAGCGCGTGGTAGAGATCGGGGCGCAGCTTTCCCTGCGCCACCGCACTGCGCGGTTCGTCGGAGATTCCCGCCAGAAGCCGGATATCGCTGCTGACCGTCTCGTGTCCGCCCAGCGGGCGGAACACGCCGTCTTCGGCCAGGCGCAACAGCGCCTGCTGCATCCTGGGTGACAGATCGGCAATACCGTTCAGAAACACCGTCCCGCGCCCGGCCTTCTGGAGCAGGCCGAACCGCGCCGAGGTGTGATCGGGAAAGACGCCGCGCCTGGCGCCGAACAGGTCGGCGGCCAGACAATCGTCGTCAACCCCCGCGCAATTGATCTGGTAGAACGGCCGGTCCGAACGGAGCGACGCGTAGTGGATCGCCCGCGCCATGGCGCCCTTGCCGGTTCCATGCTCGCCGACGATCAGCACCGGGACGTCGAAGGTTGCGAATTGCCGCGCCTGTGCAATAGCGGCATTCATCGGCGAATTGGGCCCGCGCAGGATGTTTTCGAACCCCAGCCCCTCGCGCAGCGCTCTGCGCTGATCCTCCAGTCGCGATTCCATCCGGCGCGAAAGATGCCTCATCTCCAGTGCCATCTGCCGGTGATCGCGGTTCAGCCGGAACAGATCGGTTGCGTTGCGCGCCGCCATCAGGAGCTGATCGGGATGCCAGGGTTTGGTCAGGAACTGATATATCCCGGCCTCGTTGATCGCAGCGATCATGTCGCCGGTCTCGGTATAGCCGGTGATGATGATCCGCACCGTATCGGGCCAGCGATCGCGCAATTCGGTCAGAAATTCGACACCGGTACGGCCGGGCATCCGCTGGTCGCAAAAGACAACCTGAACGTAATGCTCCTGCATCCGCTGTTCGGCTTCGTCCGCGCTCAGGGCGGTCACACAGTCGAAATCGTCTTCCAATGCCATCCGCATGGCGTGAAGCGAATGCTCCTCGTCATCGACCAGCAGGATGGTGGGAAGCGTTTCGGCCATTGCCCTATTCCGCCGCCATGAGCTGTTTGGCCGCGAGCCGTGCCCGCAGCCAGCCGGTCCAGCCTTCCATCCCCTCGCCGGTGCGGGCCGAAAGGCGCAGGATCCCGATATCCGGGTTCACCCGGCGCAGATTCGCCTCGTAGAGTTCCAGATCGGCGTCGCAATATGGTGCGAGGTCGGTCTTGTTCAGGATCGCAAGCCGGGCTGCCGTGAACATGTCGGGGTATTTCAGCGGCTTGTCCTCGCCTTCGGTGACGCTCAGAATCGCGACCTTGGCGTCCTCGCCCAGATCGAAGGCGGCGGGACAGACCAGATTGCCGACGTTCTCGATGAACAGCAGACCGCCCGGCGCCATCGGCAGGTGCTCCATTGCATGCCCGACCATGTGACCGTCCAGATGACAGCCCTTGCCGGTATTGACCTGTACGGCCGGTGCGCCGGTTGCCCTGATCCGCTCGGCATCGTTGGCGGTCTGCTGATCGCCCTCGATCACGGCGAGCGGCAGGTCACCCAGCGCCCCGATCGTCCGGCACAGCAGCGAGGTCTTGCCCGATCCGGGCGAAGAGACGAGATTGACGGCGAATATCCCGCGTCGGGCAAGAAAGGAGCGGTTGGCGGCGGCGTGGCGATCGTTCCGGTCGAGGATACCGGTCTCGATCTCGATCAGCCGCTTCTGGCTCATTCCCGGCACTTCGGTGCCTGCCGGCCCCTGACCGAAATCCAGATCGCCATGGCCATGGCGGTGATGATGTCCGTGATGGTGGCTGTGATCGTGCCCTTCCACCTTTTGCGTTCCGCATCCGCAAACCGTACACATTTCAGGTCACCTCCATATCCCTGATACGCATTTCATCCCCGCCGGTCGGCAGTAGCCTGCCACCACCGCATTCCGGGCAGGGGTCGAGCCGCGCCGACAGTTCCACCTCGCGCGCGCAATCGTAACACATCGCCTTGCCGGGCAGGTCGATCATCACCAGTGTGGCGCCTTCGGCGACCGAACCTCGCATGACCACCTCCCAGGCGAATTCCAGCGCCGGTTTCTCGACCCCGGCGAAGCGTCCGATCTCCAGCCGGACCAGAGATACCGCCGTTGCGCCATGGGTCGCGGCGACCTGTTCGACCGTGTTGCGGATCCCCTCGCACAGCGCCATCTCATGCATGCTGTTTCTCCGGGGCGATCTTTACCGGCATGCCCGGGTCGAGGATGGCAAGCGCCACTTCCGCAAGCGTCCGTTTCCCCGGTGGCAGTGTCGCCATTGCCTGTTCGGCAATCCCCCCGGGGGCCAGCATGTGGCCGGTCGGTGTTGCCCGTTCGATCCTGCGGACCACACCCGCCTCGACCTCGCAGCGCAGGCCATAGCTGCCACGGCTGGCCGGCACAACGGCATAGCCCGGCGCAATCCGGCAGGGCAGGGGCAGCCGCCGTTCCTCCGCGGCCACCAGATCGAGCACCCGACCGGCAATACGCCACAACGGGCCGCGTCCGCGTGTCGTCTCGATCAACCGCATTGCCGGATGGCTGGCATGCCGGACCGCACAGGAATTTTCCACCGGGCCAGTACCGAACATGTTGCCGGGGTGGCTCGTCGGCAGGGTGGTGCAGACGGCCGTGTCCGGGCCGAAAACCCTGTCGATGCGGCGCAGAAGCGGCGCGATGCCGCAACGACTTCGCAGAAAGGCCCGGAATCCGTCGGCATCACCCGGCAGGTCGCCCTGTGGCAGAAGAACCGCGTGCCGCGCCGCCATCGTCCTGCGCAGATCGCGCCCGGGAGGAAGCCCCATGGCGGCGGGAATTCGAACCGCCAGTGCAAGTGCGTGCTCACGCGCGATCTCGTCGCACAGGGTGTCGATCACGCCCGCCGGTGGCGCGATGCCAAGCGCCAGACGAGCCGCGAGCCATTGCGCGGTGCGGCACATGTTGAAGATGCGCGGAAGCAGTTCGGCCACATCCCCGACGGACCGTCCGGCGACCAGCCGGTCAAGCGGAATGGCGGGTTGTGCAACGATCCTGAAGCGCTGCGCGCGATCCATCACGGATCCCCCCCCGTCTCGGCGATGCCGGCAGTCAGCACCTGCCGCCGGCTGGGCATGCCGTGCAGGGCCGGTACGCTGTCTTCGCCGCTATCCTGCGGTTCGGACTGCGCCAGCTCTGCCTCGCGGGCGGCTCGGATATCGGCGGCCCGGTCGGTTCCGGCCCGGTGTTCGCGCTGGAAAAGCGCCACCATGACCGCGCGGGCGACTTCGGCCGCCCTGGCCTGACTGGTGAATTGCTCCATCGGCGAGAACAGCGAACAGGCCTTGTAACCTCCCACCATCTCGCGCGTGTTGCGGATGAACTCGTAGCGGCCCGACGGGAAGTCGACAACCTCCTTCGAGCCGGTGATCAGGCCTGACCAGTCCTCGTGCGGCGCGGGCAGCATGACGAGGTTCATGAACCACGGCGAAATCAGCACTCCCAGCGGGCGCCCCTCGTGCAACCGGAAGCCGACCGCCTGAATCCGCAGCAGCTTGTTGACCATCGGAAGATCGCGCATCCGGGAATGCCAGATTTCGGTGAAGTCCTTCTCCAGCAGGTGGGTGCGTTCCACCATCCAGGCATTCTCGCACGCCCAGTCCGACCCGGGATCGGCCTGTACCAGAAACTGCTCCTTCGGCGCCGCGCAGTTCGGACAGGACCAGTCGTCGGGCAGGGCCAGAAACGGCGTTCCGGCGTCGATCTGACGGCTGTCGTCACCTTCGGCCGGGTCGTAGGGCGTCCAGCAGATCTTGCACTCCATGATCGCCAGTGGGCTGATCTTGTCCTGCGCGCCCATGTAGGAGCCTTCGAAGCCGCTCATGAAATCGCCTCCAGAACCGCGCCGAGCCGTGCACCGCTGTCATCCATGTCTTCGGGCGCGGCCAACGTGACCTCGGGCATTGCCGTAACCTCGAACGTGTCCAGAATCAGCGTGTCCATCGAGTTGAAGAACTGCACGCGCCAGACCTGTGCCTGCCCGGTCGCGGTGATCCGGCAATTGCCATAGCCGCGCGACAGGATGGTGACCGACCCCTTGCCAAGCGCGGTATCGAGCCATTCCAGATCGGGCCCGGTATGGGGCAGCAGGGTCAGATTGACCACATGCGGCGGCCGACCGGGCGTGAAGCCGGCGGATTTGTCCATCAGTTCGGTCAGGATCGCGGGGGCATTTGCCAGTCCCGCGATGCGCGGCGCCAGCGCGCCAAGTGCCGGCTCCATCGGGTGGAAGGCGCGCTCCAGCGCCAGCGCGGGCACCGGGCCGACCTCGACCCGCTCGATGCCCGCGCCTTTCAGTACCCAGATACCGGCGAACACGCTTTCCTGCGCGGCGATGGCGGGAATCCCCTTCATGCGGATGGAAACCTCGCCCTGACCCAGCGTCTCGGCCACCAGGGCGCGGTTCGCATCGTTCAGGCGCGACAGGTCGAATTCCGCGCGGATCCCCGCTTGTCCACATCGCCGGGCGGCCTCGGCCACCTGTCCCAGAAGTGTCAGCGCGGGCCTCAGCGAGGCAGCATTTTCCACATCCGGGACATGCGGCGTGTAGCAGCCCATGTCCTGAGGCAGCTGCATGTATTGCAGTTCGGTGCCGTCCTCGTCCGGTGGCTGCGAGCCGGGGCCGAAGCCGACCGGCGGGAGGTGGAAATTGCCGACCATGATATTCCCCTCAGTTTTCCACCTGTTCCGGTTCGCGCGACAGGAGAAACCCGACCCGGGCGATATAGTCGTTCCAGTCCCGCACCCGCGCGATACCGCCGACGAACTTTTCGCCACGATAGAAGATCAGGCCCGGCGTCTTGCGCACGACGGTTTCCTCGCGCAGTTCCGCCTCGACTCCATCGCCTGCGACGGCGCAATCGAAGCCGTTCTGAAACGCCATGCGCAGTTCGGGCAATATGACCGCGACATCGGCGGTTTCGAGGTTTCGCGCCGCCTCGCCGGGGGTAAAGATCGCATGCGCGCCGGGGCGGGACAGGAACCGCTCGACATCCCTGCGGCTTTGCAGCAGCGGATAGCCCAGTTCGTTCGTCAGCCGGTCGATCAGCGGATGACCAGTCATTGCGTCCTCCTCATGCCCTGTTGCAGCCATCGGCCAGCGCCCGAGCCAGATGCGGTGGCAGTTGCGGGCCGCGTTGCTCGATATCGGCAAAGGCATCGCCCGCCTCGCCGCCCGCCATGATCCGTTGCAGGGCAGCCAGGGCTTCGGCGATCCTGGCAGCCTCGTCTTTCCCAATCACCTCGCGCGCGGCGCCCAGAAAGGTCAGCACATGGGTGCCGGGTGCCAGCGGACCGGTCAGCGACAGATCGATGAGGTATTCACGCTCACCGTCGGTAGCCTGTGCGGCGACCCCGTCGACCGAGATTATCCGCATGGGTTTGCCGATGCACATCGCCTATCCCGCCTTGGGAAAGAAACGCGCATCGCCGGTCCGGCAGGCTTCGGTAGCACCCGGCCGGCCGGATTCGTAGGCAGCCCGCAGAATCGACGGGTCCGCCAGCAGTCCGCTATCGGCCCGGCCCTCCGCCATCGCCACCCCCCAGCCGGCGAGCCGTTGCAGCGCGATCTCCAGCGCCGGACCGATCTGCGCCGCCACACAGTCACGCAGCCCGCCGCCGAAATCCTCCAGCTCCTCAGGCTGACAGCCGATCAGCAGAAGCTCGTCCGGGCAATATCCCATCAGCTTCGCCGTCGCGATGACATCCTGAAAACCGGTCTGGTGCAGGCTCATCTTCCTGGCACCCAGAAACGCCGGCACGCCATCGCCCTCGACGATCTTCAGCGTACCGGGTTTCAGCCCGTAATCCACCGCATCGAAGACGATCAGCCGGTCCGCTTGCTCCAGAAACGGCAGCAGATAGAGCCCCTGCGTGCCGCCGTCCAGAAATGTCACCGCAGGCCCGGGCCGGTACCGCTGCGACAAGGCCTCGACGCATCTCACCCCGAACCCCTCGTCGGCCCAGAGTAGGTTTCCAATCCCCAGAACAAGGGTCTGCTGTGGCATCGTCGCTTCCATTCCCCGGTGGCATGCCGCTTTTCATTGGTGCCAGTATAGCGGCTGATCTGCATGCCGGGATGAAAACAGTACCGATCTGAAGGGAAGCTGAAAATCACCTAACACACTGTATCAGATAGGATAATTCCCAAATCCCGGCCAATTTGCGAATATTGTGATGGTAACATACTATCCGTTTTCTGCATTTATAGGATAGTTATGTTGCATCAAAGATGGGCGAACCTGCGGACGGCCCGACGCCCCGGAACATCCGGCGGATGACAGGCCGCCGAATCTCCGGAGTTCCGCCGGCAGGCCGACAGCGGTCATTCTCCCCGATCATCGCGCCTGTCGTATATCTTTCAGGCTGGCGCGGATTGCCCTGATGTTCTGCCCGTAGATTTCGGGCCGCGCCACCGATCCGTCACGAAATACGGCAGTGCCGGCAACCAGCACATCCGCACCCGCAGCCACCACCAGCGGTGCCGTTTCCGAATCAATGCCGCCATCGACCTGTATGTAAATCTCGCGATCGCCGATGGCATCTCGGATCGATCGTATCTTGGCTGTCATGTCGATGAACTTCTGTCCGCCGAAACCCGGATTGACCGTCATCACCAGCACCATGTCGGCAAGGTCCAGCAATTCGGTCACCGCCTCGGCCGGGGTGCCGGGATTGAGCGCCACCCCGGCCTTCATCCCGGCGGCGCGGATCGCCTGAAGCGTGCGATGGATGTGCGGCCCGGCCTCGACATGGGCGGTCAGCATGTCGGCACCGGCCCCGGCACAGGCGTCGATACAGGGATCGACCGGCGCAATCATCAGATGCACGTCCATGAAGGTGGTCACATGCGGGCGGAATGCCCTGACCGCCGGCGGGCCAAAGGTAAGGTTCGGCACGAAATGCCCGTCCATCACGTCGACATGCACCCAGTCGGCGCCCTGCGCCTCGATGGCGCGGATCTCGGCACCGAAATCGGCGAAATCCGCCGACAGGATCGACGGCGCAATCTTGATTCCGGTACATGTCATTGTGTAGCCTCGCCTGCGCTGCGCTCACCGTTCAGCCCGCCGCTGAAGACGCGGCTGGCCATGATATCCGTTTCGGTGATCGTGCTCAGCGCGCCGGCATCGACCGCGCCTTCCCGCTCGACCAGCCGGTTCGCCTGCCGCAGCCGCGCCCGGTCCAGCGCGTTGCGGATCGAACGGGCATTGGCAAAATGCGGCTGTTCACGGCGCAACCGGATATAGGCGTCCATCGCCGCACGCCCGGGCGTATCGAAACGATAGCCCAGCAATCCAAGCATCGAGGCCGATATCCGCCCAAGTTCGGCGTCGGTATAGTCGGGAAACT
>NZ_JBKEAE010000077.1:0-3662 GCF_047971885.1 Tropicimonas sp.
GATCTGGGCTATGCGCTGGAGCTTTTCGACGAGGGAACCGAGGTGCGCGAGGTGCTGGGGAGCGAGTTCTGCCGGCTCTATTCCGGCATCAAGCATGCCGAGCACGACGAATACAAACGCGAGATTTCTCCCTGGGAGCGTCAGCACCTGCTGCTGAACGTCTGACGAAAGGTCCGAAAGATGACGTCGATCACCAATCACATGCCGACCGCCGAGCTTCAGGCGCTCGACGCTGCCCATCACATGCACCCTTTCACCGACGGGGCCGCGCTGGCGCGCAAGGGCGCGCGCATCATCACCCGCGCCGAGGGCGTCACCCTGACCGACAGCGAGGGGCAGCAGATCCTCGATGCGATGGCCGGGCTGTGGTGTGTCAACGTCGGTTACGGGCGCGACAGCCTTGCCGAGGCCGCCGCCCGCCAGATACGCGAGCTTCCCTACTACAATACCTTCTTCCAGACCTCGCATGTGCCCGCCATCGCACTTGCCGAAAAGCTGGCCGGCATGGCGCCGGGCGATCTGAACCACGTTTTCTATGCCTCGGGCGGTTCGGATGCGAACGACACCAACATCCGGCTGGTGCGCCATTACTGGGCGGCCAAGGGAAAGCCGGAGAAAAAGGTCATCATCTCGCGCCACAACGCCTATCACGGCTCGACCATGGGCGGGGCAAGCCTGGGCGGGATGAAGGGGATGCACGCGCAGGGCGGCCTGCCGATTCCCGATATCGCCCATATCGGCCAGCCGCACTGGTATGCCGAGGGCGGCGACATGACCCCCGGCGAATTCGGCCTGGCCTGCGCCCGCGAGCTTGAGGCGAAGATCGCCGAACTGGGCGAAGGCAGGGTCGCCGCCTTCATCGCCGAGCCGATCCAGGGTGCCGGGGGGGTCATCATCCCGCCCGCAACCTACTGGCCGGAAATCCAGCGCATCTGCGACGCGCACGAGATACTGCTGATCGCCGACGAGGTGATCTGCGGTTTCGGCCGCACCGGCGCGATGTTCGGCAGCCAGACCTATGCGATCCACCCCGATATAATGACCGTCGCCAAGGGGCTCAGTTCCGGCTATATCCCCATCGGCGCCTCGATCGTCAGCGACGAGGTGGCGAACACGGTCGCGGCGGCGGGCGAGTTTACCCACGGCTACACCTATTCCGGCCATCCGGTGGCCTGCGCCGTGGCGCTGGAAAACCTGCGCATCATCGAGGATGAAAACCTCGTCGACAACGTGGCGAACGGCACCGGTCCCTATCTCAGGGAGAAATGGGAACAGCTTGCCGACCACCCGCTGGTGGGCGACGCGCAGATCGCCGGTTTCATGGGGGCGCTGGCGCTCACCCCCGACAAATCCGCCCGCGCGCCGTTTGCCGCCGATACCGGCACCGTCGGGCTGATCTGCCGCAACCATTCGTTCGGCGGCAATCTGATCATGCGCCATGTCGGCGACCGGATGATCATCGCCCCGCCGCTGATCCTGTCGAAACCCGACGTCGATGTGCTGATCGGACGGGCGGTTCGCGCGCTCGACCTGACACTGGCCGAGATCCGGGAAAAAGGGCTCTACCGATAGCCGCGATGGACCTGCTGACCGCCAACGACCGCCCCGGCGAATACCCGCCCTCCTACTACGCCGCCGTCAACGCGCCGCTGCCCCGGTTTGCGCCCGCAAAGGGAGAATTGCAGGCCGATGTCTGCATCATCGGCGGCGGGTTCACCGGGTTGTCGGCGGCGCTGCATCTGGCGCGGCGCGGCTACGACGTGCTGCTGCTCGAGGCGCAGCGCGTCGGCTTCGGCGCCTCGGGGCGCAACGGCGGACAGGCCGGGATGGGCCAGCGCCGCGATCAGGACGCGCTCGAATCGATGCTCGGCCGCGAACATGCCCGGCACCTGTGGGACATCGCACGGCAATCGGTCGATCTGGTGCGCGAGCTTTCGCGGGATCCGGCGATGGACTGTACCTTCCACGACGGGGTCATCCATGCCGATCACCGTGCGCGCCACGTTCCCGAAAGCCTCGCCTATGCGCGAAAGCTGCGCGACGAATACGACTATCCCCTGATCCGTGGCATCGGGCGGGACGAGATGCGCCACCTCATCGGTTCGCCCGCCTATCACGGTGGCACACTTGATCTGGGTGCCGGGCATATCGACCCGCTCGGTTTCGCCTTCGGGCTGGCGCGGCTGGCGCAGGCGGCGGGCGTACGCATCTTCGAGGGCTCCAAGGTCATCGAACTGCACGAAACCGCCCCGGCGGTGGCAAGAACGGAATCGGCGACGATCACCGCCGATCATGCCGTTCTGGCCTGTAACGGCTATCTCGGAGGGCTGAACGGCAGGATCGCAGCGCGTGTGATGCCGATCAACAATTTCGTCATCGCAACCGAACCGCTGCCGCCCGAGATGCAGGAAACCGTCATCCGCAACAATCGCGCGGTTGCCGACAGCAAGTTCGTGGTCAACTACTTCCGCTTTTCCGACGATCACCGCCTGCTGTTCGGCGGCGGCGAAAGCTATGGCTACCGGTTTCCGCCCGATATCCGGGCGCTGGTGTCGAAACCCATGCTGGAGATCTTTCCGCAGTTGGGGGGCGTCCGGCTGGATTATGCCTGGGGCGGCACGCTGGCGATCACCCTGAACCGGATGCCCTGCTTCGAACGTGTGGCGGGAAATATCCTGAACTTCTCGGGCTATTCCGGCCACGGGCTCGCCATGGCCACGCTTGCCGGCCAGATCGCCGCCGAGGCCATCGCCGGCCAGGCCGAACGCTTCGACATCATGTCGACCGTCCCCACCCCCCGCTTCCCCGGCGGCGCGGCCCTGCGCACGCCGCTGCTGGTGCTGGCAATGCTGTGGTATTCGCTGCGCGACCGGGTTTGAGCATGGAAACATGCCGGATTTCAGTATCGGCTGACCAGTCATGACGCATGCATCTAACCGGTCTGAGGGCGGCATTTCTCAAGGCCGCCATTGTGATGTATAGCCAGAAAATATCATTCCGATTATGTAATCAGTCTTCCGGACGCGAACACAGATCATTCTTCAAGGGCGTTGGCAAGACAGACGATGCCGGGAACCCGCCCAGGCAACTCACGTCGTCACGAACACTTTGAATAGCCACAGTTCATGCAGGTTCTGCAGCCTTCCACCATCCGGATGTCGTATTGTCCGCACGACGGGCAGGCCGGGCCCCGCGGGCGTTCGCCCGCGACCGCGCGTTCCGCCTCGGGGTCGGTCTTGAGCCCCTGCCCCTCGCCGGCGATAAAGCCGATCGAGATCAGGTGCCGTTCGATCACCCCGCCGATGGCCGCCAGAATCGAAGGTACATATTTGCCCTGCATCCAGGCCCCGCCGCGCGGATCGAACACCGCCTTCAACTCCTCGACCACAAATGACACATCGCCGCCGCGCCGGAATACCGCCGAGATCATCCGCGTCAGTGCCACTGGCCAGGCGAAAGGCTCCATGTTCTTGGAGTTGATGAACACCTCGAACGGCCGCCGCGTGCCGTTCAGCACGATATCGTTGATGGTGATGGAGAGCGCGTGCTCGCTGTCAGGCCATTTCACCTTGTAGGTATGTCCTTCGAGCGATTGCGGGCGGTCGAGCGGCTCGGACAGATAGACAACGTCGCCATGCGGCGTCAGCGGTTCGGCCCCGTCC
>NZ_JBKEAE010000156.1:0-2232 GCF_047971885.1 Tropicimonas sp.
ATAGGCGGCGGCCTGACGTGGCCCGAAGGTCTCGAGCGTCCACCGTGCAATATCGATCAGCGAGGCTTCCGCAGCCCGTGTCAGGCGCCAGGGTTTCGGCATCAGCAGGTCCGATCAGATCCTGGTGCGCGCCGCGGCAAAGGCGCGGCGGATGGCATCCTCGCCGCTACCATCGGCCAGGTCACCACGTCGTGCCTGTTCCAGCCCGGTCGCCAGACGTGTCCGGATATCACCCAATTCGACCTCTTCACGTTCCAGCAGACGCAGTCCTGCGCGCAGGGCCTCGGAGGCATTCTGGTAACGCCCGGATGCGACCAGCCGGTCGACGAGGTCGGATTGCGTATCGGTCAGAACGACGTTTCGGGTGGCCATGGGATGCTCCTTCAAGATCATTGGCAATATACGCCAATACACTCGCCTTGTCGACCTGTCGCATCACAGCAGTCCCTCTACGCGGCGATGCTTGACACCTGATTGAAGCGCCACGGCATGAGGTCTTCGATGCGGGCTTTCGGGTGTCCGTCGAGAATGGCGCGGAGGGTGTCGGCGATGTAGTCGACGGGGTTGACGCCCGGAAGCTTGCAGGTGGCGGCCAGCTAGGCGAGCATGGCCCAGTTCTCGGCACCGGTCTTTTCCGACAAAGAGGGCGTTCTTTCTCGTGAGGGTAATCGGGCGGATCTGGTTCTCGACCGGGTTGGTGTCCAGATCGAGGATGCCATCGTCGAGAAAGCGGATCAGGCCCGCCCAGTGCGCCAGCGTGTAGCGGATATCCCCGGCCAGCTGCGCTTCCAGCCAGGGCTTCAGGGCGGCGATGAGCGGGGCGGAATGTTCACGCCGCGCGGCCATCCAGGCTGCGGGGTTTTCGCCACGGACGGTCTTTTCAACCCGGTAGAGCAAGGCGATCCGACGCAGCATTTCCTCGGCGATGGGCGAGCCTTCGGTCTCGGCGCGTTTCACGAAGAGGTGGTTCGGATTGTCTGAACAGTTTCGCGCAGTTTCGTAAGAGGATTTCCCGCTCGGTTATGCCACCACAGGGGTTTGTGACGACGGGTTGAGATATGCCTGATCGGGCGTCTGTCCGTCCAGCGATGAATGCGGTCTCCTTGAGTTGTAGAACTTCAGATACCGGCGCAAGCTTTCACGAGCGACCGAGACGCTGTCATAGGCGCGCAGATAGACCTCTTCATATTTGATCGTCCGCCATAGCCGTTCGACAAAGACGTTGTCCCGCCAGGCCCCCTTGCCGTCCATGCTGATCTGGATGTCGGCAGTCTTCAATGTCCTGATGAAGTCGATGGATGTGAACTGGCTGCCCTGATCCGTATTCATGATTTCGGGTTTGCCATGGCGGTGCATCGCCTCTTTCAGAGCTTCGACACACGGTTCGGTTTCCAGCGTCGCCGACAGTCGCCATGCCAGGACTTTCCGGCTGAACCAGTCCAGCACCGCGACGAGATAGACGAAGCCACCTTCGTTGACGATCAGGACTTCGGTTGCTGCGACCAGGCGTTTCGCCTGAGCAGGGGTGAGCACCGCTGGAACAGGCGCAAGGTTGAGAATGGTCCTGCATCCGTTTCCGCACGCAATTTCAAGCGCCTCGACAACCGCGTCCGTTGGCAGTTCCATCTGACAGACAAGCGTGGTGCAGGAATCCGACAGGTTTCGTAGCCGGGCCGAAGCATTCGCGCCGCTCAAGACCGTAATGGCATTCTCGCCGCGGTCATCGAGCGAGATGAATGCGCATCCCGTCGGATGACCTGTCGTGGCGACGCCCGCATCTTCGACCCCATTGGCCACCAGGCTCAATCGGGCGCTCTCGCCGTTTTCATCGCGTCCGACCGCCCCGATCATGGCAACCGACGCGCCCACGCGGGCGGCGGCCACGGCCTGATTGGCATCCTTTCCACCTTGGCACAGCACCAGATCCTTCGCCAGAACCGTTTCACCGGGGCGGACGATCTCGTGAACGCGCATGACATGGTCGACGTTGATCGACCCGAATACGCAGAGCATCGGCCTACCCCACTACCTTTCGTTGTCCATATCGTGGAGCATAGAGACCCGGCGGCGGAAATCCTCGTCGGTGGAGAATTCCGCGTCGAGAAAGGCGTCAATCAGGTCGACGGCAAGCCACGGGCCGATGATCTTGGCGCCGATGCAGGCAACGTTGACGTCGTCATGCTCGACGCATTGATGCGCCGAATGCACGTCGTGGCAGATGGCGGCGCGAAT
>NZ_JBKEAE010000177.1:0-28904 GCF_047971885.1 Tropicimonas sp.
GGCGTCAAGCATCGCCGCATAGGGGAACCGCGTCGCGCTTACAATGCACCGCTTACGAACGCCTGACAGGATGCGGCTTTTTTGCGCGTCACGAAGCCAGCAGTTCGGCCAGCGTCAGTGCCATCACCTTGGCGCTGTCGATCATGTCCTGCACGCCGATCCATTCGTCGGGCTGGTGCGCCAGATCGAGGATGCCCGGTCCGTAGGCGATGCAGTTGCCGAGCCTGCCGATCCGGTCGATGTGCTTCTGATCGTAGGTGCCGGGGCTGACCACGTAATCGGGCCTGCGCGCCAAGACCTTTTCGATCGCGGACGCAACCGTGGTGACGATCGGGGCATCCGCATCCGTCATCGTTGGCTGCACCTCGAACAGGTCCCGCACCTCATAGGAGAAATTCGGACGTTCGGCCCGGATCCGCTCCATCATCGCCGAGACCTCGGCCTTCACCTCGGACAGGTCCTCCTCGATCAGGAAGCGGCGGTCGATGACGATCCGGCAGCGGTCGGGTACGCAGGGCGCGGGCAGGCCGGTGTAGTCCTGGGCCTGCTCCGCCTCTCCGCCATGGATTGAATTGATGTTGAGGGTCGAGTTTTTCGCCCCTTCCGGCACCACCGGCATGGCGGTGCGCTTGGAGGCGAGCAGCGGAAACAGGGTCGCCTCCATCTCGGCCAGAACTGCGCTCATGTGACGAATCGCGGAATCGCCCAGAAACGGCATCGAGCCATGGGCGATCCGGCCCCGCGTCTCGATCTCGGCCCACCAGACGCCGCGATGACCGAGGCAGATACGATCCTTGTTCAGAGGTTCGGGGATGATGACATGCTGCACGCGCGCCGGATCGAACCAGCCGCGTTCCGCCAGATAGGCCACCCCGCCGTAACCGCCCGATTCCTCGTCGGCGGTGGCCGAAATCTCGACCGCGCCGGCGAACTCCGGGCAAACCGAAAGGAACGCCTCGGCCGCGATGACCGATGCGGCTAGCCCGCCCTTCATGTCGCAGGCACCGCGCCCGTAGATCCTGTCGCCGTCCAGTTCGCCGCCGAAGGGGTCGCGCGTCCAGTCGCTTCCGACCTCGACCACATCGTGATGCGAGTTGAAATGCACCGTCTGGCCGGGCCGCCCCCCCTCGCGGCGGGCGACGATGTTCCAGCGCGGGAATCTGTCGCTGTCGGCAGGCGCGCCCTTGGCCCGGATCATCTCGACGGAAAAGCCCGCACCCGCGAGGCGACCGTCGAGGTACTCGCAGATCTCGCGATAGTTGCGGCCCGGCGGGTTCAGCGTGGGAATGCGTATCAGGTCCTGCGTCAGCACGACCAGCGCCGCACGCCGCGCCTCGACCGCCGCAACCAGCCCGGTATCGGTTTCATCTCTCATGACCCAACGCTACCGGTGCTGCGCACATCCGGCAATCGCCCTGTCGCCGCTGGCGGCGATTTCTGCGGTCGCACATGGTGCCAAAGGGCGCTATCAACGGGCGGAGCCGAAACGGAGCAACCATGGCCGCACTGGGGAAATTGCTGTTGATCCTGATTATCGTGCTGACGGTGATCTATGTCTGCCTGTCGCTATGGTCACGTTCGGTGCGCCGCGGGAAACTGCAGCGGCAATGGGACGAGGATATTCGCAGCGGCGACCGCGACGCCTTTGTCGAGGCGGGGCTGGAGGAATACGACCATTCGCTGCGGCGCAGGCTGATCCTTGGCGTCTATGTCGTTCCGCTGGTGCTGATCGGCATCATCATCTATCTGACGAACCACAACTGAGGACAACCCGATGTGGGATATCATCAAGTGGACCTTCTGGCTCCTGATCTGGTGCGCGGTGGGCGCGTTCCTCTGGTATACGCTGCCGCGCAACGATGTGGTGCGCATCACCGATACCTATGAAAAGCGTGTCGATCCGGGTGACAATTCGCTGTTCTGGGCCAATTCCAATACCGGGGAATCGACAACGACCACCGGCTACGACGTGTTCTTCATTCAGGCGATGAGCCCGAAGGACAAGCCCCGCGTCTATCGCAACGAGGATACCGGCTGGGGCTGGCCGCCCTATTTCAAGTTCGACACCTCGAACCTTCAGGCCGAGGCGGCCGATCTGAAATCGACCAAGGAAAATCCGCGCTGGGTCGTGGTCAAGAAATACGGCTGGCGCGTTCCCTATCTTTCGATCTACCCCAACGCGGTCAGCGTGCGGCCGGTCGCCGGACCGGATGTGGTGGTAATTCCGTGGATCTCGCTCGCGATCCTGTTCATTCTGGGCTGTCTTGTCGTGGCCATCTGGTCGCGCTGGCGCAAGTTCCGCACCAACCGGATAGATCCGCTGCTGGATTTCGAATGATCCGTGGTGCCGGGCGGGCAGCGTTTTTTCGCGCCCGGCCCCAAGAATGGGGCGGTATCGCGCGTCTCACCCCGTGACATGCGCATGACGACCGACGACGACACCCTGGCCGAAGCCGCCGCCTGCGGCGATCGCGATGCCTTCGCGGCGCTTCTTTCGCGCCATTACGACCGGCTGTTCGCCTTTGCCTTCCGGCTGACCGGCGTCCGGGCCGAGGCCGAGGATCTGACGCAGGATATCTGCCTGGCACTGCCGAAGAAACTCGCCAGCTTTCGCGGCGAGGCGCGGTTTACCACATGGCTCTATCGCGTGGCAGTCAACGCGGCGCACGACCGCCGCCGGCGCGCCGCGACCCATGCGAAGGCGGCCGACGGCTGGGGCGACTGGGAGGTTTCCCGCCGTGCCGCCGATGCCGCAACGCGGGAGGCCGTGAACTGGCTCGAACAGGCGATGGCAGCGCTGACGCCCGACCTGCGCGAAACCGCCGTTCTCGTCCTTGGCGGCGAACTGACCCAGGCCGAGGTCGCCGGTGTTCTGGGCATATCGGAGGGCACTGTCGCCTGGCGCATGTCCGAAGTCAAAAAACGCCTGCGCGCGATAGCGAAGGAGGAGGTACGATGACCGACGATCTGGACCGCCTGCGCGCCGCGCTCGGAACTGCCGCGCCTGCGCCCGATTCCGCGCGCAAGGCTGCCGATGTCCGGGCGGCGATGTCGGCCTTCGACGCCGAAAACGCACGACGCCCCCAAGAATCCGCCGCGCCGGCGCGTCCCTCTTCCAGCCGTGGCATAGGTGTCCGGTTGCTGACAGGAGGGAAATCCATGATCCACGCATTGACCGGCCGCGCCGCGCTGACCGCGACAACCGGGCTGGTGGCCGCAGGCCTCGCCGTGTTCGTATTGCTGCCGCCCGAGGCGCCGCGGGCGCCGGAACCGGTGGCCACCATTGCCGAACCTGCCGCCGCCCCGCTGGCCGCACCTGCGCCCTCGGCGCGCGCCGCATCGAACCGGCCAGCCGATGCAGGCGCGCCCCTGATCCGCGAGCCCGGCCCTGCCGCCACGCTGCGGGCGACCGGGCGTGTCGCGGCGGACGATGCCATGGCGGAACTGGCCGACATGGCCGTCGAATACGAGGGCGAGGCACCGGTGGTTGCCCTTGTCGCGCCGGTGCCTGTCGTTCCGATGGAAACCGAACGCTTCGCCAATGCCGATCCCAACCCGGTCAAAACCGTAATCGATGCGCCGGTTTCGACCTTTTCGGTCGATGTCGATACTGCGTCGTGGTCGATTGCCCGCGCTTCGCTGATGGCCGGCCAGTTGCCGCCGCCCGACGCCGTGCGGATCGAGGAGTTGGTGAACTATTTCCCCTATGCCTATCCGCTGCCCGAGGATGGCCTGCCGTTCCGCCCCGCTGTCACGCTTGGCCCGACCCCGTGGAATCCCGATACCCGCATCCTGAGGATCGGGTTGCAGGGCGCCCTGCCGGAGGCCGGGGCGCTGGCGCCGCTCAACCTCGTCTTCCTGATCGACACGTCGGGCTCGATGCAGGATGCAGACAAGCTGCCGTTGCTGAAATCTTCGCTCGGGCTGTTGCTGGCGGAACTCGGCCCCGAGGACCGGGTGGCGATTGTCACCTATGCCGGCAGCGCCGGCGAGGTTCTGGCGCCGACGCCGGCCAGCGACAGGGCGGCGATCCTTGCCGCGCTCGAGCGGCTGGATGCGGGCGGGGCGACGGCCGGTCAGGCCGGGCTCGATCAGGCCTATGCGGTGGCGGAATCGATGGCCGGCGAAGGCGGGGTGACCCGCGTGCTGCTGGCGACCGACGGCGATTTCAACCTCGGCCCCTCCGATCCGCAGGCGCTGAAGGACTATGTCGCGCGCAAACGCGTCGGCGGTACATACCTGTCGGTGCTGGGATTCGGGCGCGGCAATCTGAACGATGCGCTGATGCAGGCGCTGGCGCAGAACGGGAACGGCCAGGCCGCCTATATCGATACGCTGGCCGAGGCGCAGAAGGTTCTGGTGGACCAGCGCGCCGGAACCCTGCAGCCCATCGCCCGGGACGCGAAGGTACAGGTGGAGTTCAATCCGGCGGCGGTCGCCGAATACCGTCTGATCGGATACGAGACGCGCGCCCTGTCGCGGCAGGATTTCAACAACGACGGGGTGGATGCGGGCGAGATCGGCGCCGGCCATCAGGTCACCGCGCTTTACGAGGTCACACCCGCAGGCTCGCCCGCGGCGCTGACCGATCCGTTGCGCTATCAGACGGCCCCGGCTGCCGGATCGGGCGACGCAATGGACGAACTGGCATTTCTTCGCCTGCGCTACAAGGCGCCGGGCGGTGGCGCCAGCCGGCTGATCGAATTGCCGGTTCCGGCTGCGGTCTCTCCGCCGGACGTGGAAACCCGCTTCGCCACGGCGATTGCAGGTTTCGGCCAGTTGCTTCGCGGCAGCGCGTATCTGGGCGAATGGGGCTATGCCGATGCGATCGCGCTGGCCGAGGGGGCCCGTGGCGACGACCGTTTCGGCTATCGTGCCGAGGCGGTGCGGTTGATGCGCCTGGCCAGCGACCTTGCGCGGTGAACGCCGGCTGGTTGCCGGATACGAAAAGGGCGCGCAGATGCGCGCCCTTCCGCCTGCTGCCGGGGAAGATCAGGCAGCGACGG
The DNA here is from genome assembly GCF_047971885.1 of Tropicimonas sp. NCBI lineage: Bacteria > Pseudomonadati > Pseudomonadota > Alphaproteobacteria > Rhodobacterales > Roseobacteraceae > Tropicimonas > Tropicimonas sp. The sequence continues at coordinate 5,007 of NZ_JBKEAE010000177.1, forward strand.
TTTCGGCTTCGATCACCCCGGCCGCGCCATTGGTGATCTCGATCCGGCGCGGCTTGAGCGCCTCGGGCACTTCGCGAACCAGATCGATGTTCAGCATGCCGTCGACATGGCTGGCGCCGTTGACGCGCACATGGTCGGCAAGCTGGAAGCGGCGCTCGAAGGCGCGGGTGGCGATGCCGCGATGCAGGAAGTTCCGCTCCTTGTCATCGGCGGCCTTGCTGGCCGAAACGATCAGCGCGCCGTCCTTCACCTCGACATTCAGTTCGCTTTCGCTGAAGCCGGCTACGGCGATCGAGATGCGATAGGCGTTCTCGTCGGTCTTTTCGATATTGTAGGGCGGATAACCCGGCTGCGGGGTATCGGCGGCCATCACGCGGTCAAGCAGGTCGGCAACACGGTCGAAGCCGACGGTGGCGCGATACAGGGGGGCAAAATCAACACTGCGCATAGTCTCATCCTCTCTTGAGCGATGTTGTCCGGGCGCCCTCCGTCCGGACGGACGCCCTGTCTGATAGGTCCGGACCCGTCATTGGCGCCCGGACAGTTCCGATGTGGGTACGGAAAATGCGGCTTTCAAGTGGGTTCCCGGACAAGCCCTACGGGCGCAGGAACCTTGCCCCGCCGCCGGCGGTTCCGGGCTCGCCCATGGACCGGGAACCAAGTGGCCTGATCTCCGGCTCCAGCCGCTTGCGCAGGGTATCGAGCGTGCCGTGCAACTCACCCGCCAGCGCCACCGGCGCGCCATCGGCCTGGGCCATGGCGCTGATCACGGAAGCGATGCGCGGCCCCCCGGGCCCGGAGACGAAGATGGGTGAGCCTGAAGCGCCGAAATCGACAGAGCACGACAGCATCACCACCCCCGCCGAGCGCTGCAGGACATGGCACACCTCCTGCAACGAGGGGGCCTCGGACCGGTGTTCGGCATAGGAAACGACACCGACCTGCTGTCCGCGCGCCAGCCTGCCGGCGATCTCGTAGGGGCGGATATTCGGCAGGCGGATCGGCCGATCGAGCTGAAGCAGCGCCAGATCGGCGGCGACCCGGGCCAGATCGTGCGCCCCGCCGAAATCGTAGTCGGGATGCGAAACTGCCCGCCGGATACCCCGATAGGCCTCGGCCCGTCCATCGCGCCAGCCGGCGAGGAACTGCATGGTTTCGGGTGGAATCCGTGTGCCGGTCTTCCGGTCGTACAGGCAATGAGCGGCGGTCAGGACCAGATCGGGGGCAATCAGCGCGCCGGTGCAGAACGACCGCCGCGCAATATCGAGCCGCCCGACCGCCTCCCAGCCACGGCTGTCGTCACCGGTTGCCAGCCGGATGAGGCCGCTCGGCCGCGAATCATCCGCGCCGACCGGCGACGCCAGAACGAGCGCGATCAGAAGGACAACCCAGTGCATGTCACCTCCCACAACCCTGCCGGAGACTGACCCGCCGGCGCGGCCGAAACAAGGCGGCATCGCGCCGGATTTCAGGCCGCATTCAGCGCGCGCGGTTTCGGCCCGCCGGTCGCCCAGTCCAGCAGTTCCACAATATGCACCACCGGAATCTCGGTGCCGGAGCCGATCTGCATCATGCAGCCAATGTTGCCGGCGGCGATCACATCGGGGGCCTTCGCCTCCAGCATTCGAACCTTGCGCGCCTTGAGTTTGCCGGAAATCTCCGGTTGCAACAGGTTGTAGGTGCCCGCCGAGCCGCAGCACAGATGCGAATCCACGGGCTCGACCACGCGAAATCCCGCCGCCGCGAGCAACGTCCTGGGGTGGGTCCTGATCCGCTGGCCGTGCTGCAGGGAGCAGGCCGCGTGATAGGCCACGGTCAGATCCTCGGGCGGCGCGCCCACCACGCCGAGGTCGACCAGTACCTCGGAAACGTCGCGCGCAAGCGCTGCGACCCGCGCGGCCGGTCGGGCCTGTGGCTTATGCCTGAACATGTGGCCATAGTCCTTCACCGTCGTTCCGCAGCCGGAGGTGTTGATGACGATGGCGTCGAGCCCCGTGCCCTCGATCTCGGCGGTCCAGGCGGCAATATTGCGGGCCGCCGTGGCAAGCGCCTCGTCCGCCCTGCCCATGTGATGGGTCACCGCCCCGCAGCAGCCCTGACCGCGCGCCACGACCACCTCGCAGCCCAGCCGGGTCAGCAGGCGGATGGTGGCATCGTTGATATCGGGATCGAGCGCTCGCTGCGCGCAACCGGTCATCAGCGCGACCCGCTTCCGGCGTGCGCCGCGCGCCGGGAATACCTGCGGCGCGTCGTTCCGGCTGGCTGGCGGAAGGGTCTTCGGCGCCATTGCCAGCATCGCCCGGAGGCGCGGGTCCGGCATCCAGCGCCGCAGCGGCCGGCCGAGAATCGCTGCGCGCAATGCCCAGCGGAAGCGCCCCGGATAGGGCAATATCCGTGCCAGCATCCAGCGCAGCGCCCGGTCCGCAAGGGGCCGCCTGTAGGTTTTTTCGACATGCTCGCGCGCGTGGTCGATCAGATGCATGTAATGCACCCCGGACGGACAGGTTGTCATGCAGGCAAGGCAGGAAAGGCAGCGGTCGAGGTGGCGGACCGTCTTCTCATCCGCCGCGCGCCCCGATTCGAGCATGTCCTTGATCAGGTAGATACGCCCGCGCGGGCTGTCCAGTTCATCGCCCAGCACCAGATAGCTGGGGCAGGTCGCGGTGCAGAACCCGCAATGCACGCAGGCGCGCAGGATCTCGTTCGCCCGCGCGATACCGGGGTCCTCAAGCTGCTCGGGGGTGAAATTCGTCTGCATGCGCCGCTATCCCATCAGCCCGGGGTTGAGGATGCCGCGCGGATCGAATTTCGCGCGCAGACCGGCCGAGATCGCGGCCAGCGGTGCCGGTTCGGGTGGAAACACCGCAAGGTTGCGGCGTGTGTCCTCGCCGGCTCTCACCAGTGTTGCGTGACCCGGAATCTGCGCCAGCGTGGGGCGGATATCGGCGCCCTGGGCGACCTGCGCCCAGATCAGCCCGCCACCCCAGTCATAGAGGCACTCCGCCCCGCCCGGCACCTCGCCGAGCGCAGCCGCGATGCGCGGCCCGTCGCCGGGCCTGACCGAGATGCGCCAGACATCGCCCGTTCGGTCGGCAAGATCGGTCACGTCCCGGACGCGCCGCCAGATATCGCCGGCCCGGGCGGGGTCTTCCTCGACGGTGATATCGCCGAACCTGCCCAGCAGGTCGGCCAGCCGACCGCCGCGATAGGCGACAGATTCGGCAAACCCCTCGACCCGGATCAGCGTTTCATCCCGCACCGGGGAATGCGCCGCGCCGCTGACCTCGAAGGGCGAGGTCAGCGCGGCCGAAAGCGCCGCCACCGCCCGCGCGGGGGAGAGGCCGGCAAGACGCAGCGTTGCGGTGGCCTCGGGTACCGGCAGCACCTTGAAGCTGACCTCGCTCAGAACGCCCAGCGTTCCGCGGCTGCCCGCCATCAGCTTGACCAGATCGTAGCCGGTGACGTTCTTCATCACCCGGCCGCCGTTTTTCAGCACCCGTCCCGCCCCGTCGACGAAACGCACGCCGATCAGGCTGTCGCGGCAGGAACCGGCCTGAATGCGGCGCGGCCCCGACACATTGGCGGCGACCGCGCCGCCGATGGTGGGCACGCCGTCGGTGCCGAGCAGCGGGCGGTGATCCATCGGCTCGAACGGCAGGCGCTGGTTTTCGGCTGCAAGCGCGTCCTCGATCATGGCCAGCGGCGTTCCGGCCCGCGCCACAAGGGTCAGTGCGCCCGGTTCGTAGAGCGTGATGCCGTCAAGCCCGGCGGCCGACAGGATTTCGCCTTCCACCCGGCGCCCGACCGGCCGGGTTCCGCCGCCGCGCACGGCCAGCGGCCCGGCGGCGGCCGCAATGGCCTCGGCCAGTTCCGCTTCGCTCCGAGGGGTGATCGCGCCGCTCAAGCCGCCCCCTCCCGTCGCCCGCGCGAGGCATCGAGCGGGAATACCTTGGCCGGGTTGAGCAGCCAGTACGGATCGAAGACATCCTTGACCGCCATCTGAATCTCCAGATCCGTCGGCGCGAACTGGTGCTTCATCAGATCGCGCTTTTCAACCCCGACCCCGTGCTCGCCGGTCAGGCAGCCGCCGGCCTCGACGCAGAGCTTGAGGATTTCCGCCCCCAGCGCCTCGGAGGTTTCCAGATCGCCGGGCTTGTTGGCGTCGAACAGGATCAGCGGGTGCATGTTGCCGTCGCCCGCGTGAAACACGTTGCCGACCCTCAGCCCGTACGCATCGCTCAACTCGCCGATCCGGCGCAGCACAACCGGCAGGGCGGAAACCGGAATGGTACCGTCGAGACAGATGTAATCGCCAAGCTGCCCCATGGCGCCGAAGGCCGATTTGCGCCCCAGCCAGATGCGTGCCGATTCCTCGGCCGAGGTGCTTTCGCGCAGCACGACCGGATCATGCCCGCGCGCGATCCGGCAGATCAGCCCAAGCTGCTCGTCTATTTCGGCCGGCGAGCCTTCGACCTCGACGATCAGCAGCGCCTCGCAATCGGGGTATCCGGCATGGGCGAAGGCCTCGGTGGCGCGGATGCAGGGACGGTCCATGAACTCGATGGCGACCGGCAGCACCCCGGCCCTGATGATGTCGGAAACGCAGGCGCCCGCCACCTCGTTGCTGTCGAAACCCATCAGGACGGGGCGTGCGCCCTCGGGCCGGCGCAGGATGCGCAGCGTCGCCTCGGTCACCACGCCAAGCTGGCCCTCCGAGCCGCAGACGAGGCCAAGCAGGTCGTAGCCCGGCGCATCGAGATGCGCGCCGCCGATCTTGACCACGCTGCCATCCATCAGCACCATGGTCAGCCCCAGCAGGTTGTTGGTGGTCACACCGTATTTCAGGCAATGTGCTCCGCCCGAATTCATCGCGATGTTCCCGGCGATGGCGCAGGCAAGCTGGCTCGACGGGTCGGGAGCATAGAAGAAATCTGCCTCTTCGACCGCGCCGGTCACGCTCAGGTTGGTGCGGCCCGCCTGAACGCGGATGAACCGGTTGTCGTAATCGACCTCCAGCACCCCGGTCATCCGCGCCACGCCGAGGATCACGCTGTCGGCCGTCGGCAGCGCGCCGCCGGCAAGCGAGGTGCCGGCACCGCGCGGCACCACGGGCACGCGCTCTGCGTGGCAGATGCGCAGAACCGCCGCTACCTCTTCGGTCGAGGAGGGCAGCACGACCGCCAGCGGCGGGCAACGGTAGGCGGTCAGCGCGTCGCATTCGTAGACCCGCGTCTCGGCCGGATCGTCGATCACCGCGCCCGCGGGCAGGACCTGCGACAGGCGCGCGACGATCTGTTCCTTGCGTGCAAGGATAGAGGGGTCGGGTGCTGGCATCTCCATCGGCGGGCCTCCCTGGTGCCACTGGCCGAAGCGTAGAGGCGGTGCCCGGCACTGGCAAGCGACGCGCGCGGCGCAAGGTGTCCGGCGCGAAAGACGATTCCGTTCGCCGGCCGGATGGTCTAGCGTGCCGGCATGAACCTGCTCGACAGTCTCTCCCTTCTGACGCCGATGGATTTTGCCGCGCTGACGTTTCTTTTTGCGGCGTGGATCGCAACGGGCTGGCTGGTCGAACACCCCGTCGGCGGGCAGAAATCGACGGCGGTCCTGATGCATGCCTATCGCGAGGAATGGATGCGCGAGATGGTGACGCGCGAGCCGCGCATCTTCGACAGCGCGATCCTCGGCACCCTGCGTCAGGGAACAACCTTTTTCGCCTCGAGCGCGATGCTGGCCATCGGCGGCGGGCTGGCGCTGATCGGCAATCCGCAACCGCTGAGCAATGTGGCCGAGGAGCTGATTCAGGGCGATGCGCCGCGTGTCGTCTGGGAAATCAAGATTCTGGTGATGCTGGTGTTCCTGGTCGGTGCATTCCTGCGGTTCGTCTGGTCACACCGGCTGTTCGGCTATTGCGCGGTGATCATGGCCGCGGTTCCGAACGACCCGGCCGATCCGCGCACATATCCGCGCGCCGCCAAGGCGGGCGAGATCAGCACGCTGGCGGCGCGCAGTTTCAACCGCGGCATGCGGTCGGTCTATTTCGGCCTGGCGGCCACGGGGTGGCTGGCCGGCGCGCTGCCGCTGATCGTCACCACCGTTGCGGTGGTGGCGATGATCTGGCGGCGCGAGTTCGCATCGCAGAGCCGCGCCGCGCTGCTCAAGCCCGATCTTTGACCGGCGTTCAGCCGTCCATCTCGCGCCAGCCCCAGGTTTCGGCGAGAGAGAGACAGGTCCGCCAGCCCTCGACCGCATCCGAAGGGCTCGACGCCCGCAGGCAGGCGGCTGCGGTCGCATGGGCCATCACCAGACATTCCCGCGGCGCCCGGCCCGCCTGACGGGCGTAATGGAATCCGGCGGCAAAGGCATCGCCCGCGCCGTTGGCGCCGCGACGCTCGGCATCCGGCACCCGCACCACCGGCTGCTCGGCTTGCGTGCCGTCGCGCGCGACCAGATGCGCACCGGCCGTGTGGTGAACCACAACCGTCTCCATCGCGCCCTTCGCCAGCACCTCGCGCGCCGCTTCGCGGCACGCGGCAGGATCCGGGCGTCCGTTGCGCACCGTTTCCCTGCCGGCCAGCGCGCCGATCTCGGAATCGTTGACCACCAGCGTCGTCAGGTGCGGCAGGCAGGGCAGAACCAGCGCGCGAATACGCTCGGGCGGGGCCGCAACAAGCTCCAGATTGGTCTCGAACCCGGCGGCCCGTGCGCGCCGCAGTACCGCAACCCAGCCGTTCGGCTCACCCTGCCACGGCGCGTCCATGGTCCGGTGAATGCCGGGCAGGCCAAGGTGGAACAGCCGCGCCGAGGTGTCGGAGAAATCGAAGTGCTCCGGCGACAGCAGGTCGCCCGCGCCATGGAACAGGATATGCGTCCGCCGCCCCGTCGCCGCCGAGGCATAGGCGTTGGTCGCCTGCGTTGCGGCATCGCCCGTACGGTGGAACCGGTGGGCAATTCCGTTTGCCTCGGCAACCGCCTGAAGGAAGTCGCCATCGCTGTCGGCCCCCAGAAGCCCCATGGTCGAAACCGGCACCGCGGGATCGAGGCGGCGGATATCGACGGCGAAGTTGCAGGCCGATCCGCCTCCCGAAAGCTGCACGTCGATCACGGTTGTCGCCATGTCTTCTTCCGGCCATTCGGCGACCGTGATGTTCCGGTCGAGGCACCATATGCCGCCGGTCACGAACCCGTTCCGCTGCGCCGACATTTCAAACCCTCCCGCTGTATTCCGCCCGTCCGGTCAGGATGTGGCGTGCTGCGCGGCGAAACCGTCCGCCATCCCGCAGGCGAACGCGCCGGCACAGGGACCTCACACCGCAGACCCGGGCTGCGGGCCTGTCATCACCGGTACATGCCCCATAGAGAATGGCACATGCATCGCGCCGCAAGATGCCGCCGTGCCGCATGGTGGTGCTCCTCGTCGTCGACCGATACCGCACCGCGTCTTTTGTGCGGGCCCTGTTCAACCGCCATGCGTTCCGTCGTGACGATGCGAAATGATCCCGGAGAAAGTCGCAGGGGATCGCGCCGCAGGCCTACCAGCCAAACCTGTCGCGCAGGCGGTAAACCAGGACGGAAGGCGCAAGAAACCATGGCGAGCCGGTGTAGAGCGGCCGTGTCGGAAAGGGTATGCGGGCGAAGGCGGTCTCGCCCCCGTCGAGCCCGGCGGCGCGGCGACCGATCCGCATGCCCAGATACCCCGCCATGCCCACACCCGAGCCGCAATACCCCATGGCGTGAAACAGCCCCGCATCCTCACCCGCGTGCATCAGCGTGTCGAAGCTGTAGGCGACGGTACCGCTCCAGGAATGGCCGATACGGGTGCCGCGCAGGTCGGGGAACAGGCGGATCAGTTCGCGCAGCAGCACCGGCCCGGTACGGTCGGGGTCGGATTCGGCAAGCGATACGCGCCCGCCGAACAATACCCGGCTGCGGTCGGGTGACGGGCGATAGTAATAGACCAGTCTGCGGGTGTCCGACAGGATGCGGTCGGTCGGAAAAAGCCTGTCCATCAGGGGCGTCGGGATTTCCCCGGTGGCGATGACATAGGATCCGATGGGAACCACCCGCCGCCGGTGCCACTGGCTGAGCGGCCCGCTGTAGCCGTTGGTCGCCAGTATCACCTTGCCCGCCCGCAGGGCACCCCTCTCGGTGCGCAGGAGAAAGCCGCGCGATTGACGTTCGAGTTCGGTCACCCGGCAGCCCGCGACAACCTGCGCCCCCGCATGGCGGCAGATTTGCAGCAGCCCGCGGTGGTATTTCCCCGGATCAAGGCTTGCGTGGCGGGGAAATACCGCCCCACCGTGATATGCGCCGCTTCCCGTCTCGCCCGCCATCCCGGCGCGGGGGACCATGTAGGCGCCGGTCTCGAATGCCGGATTGGGCGCGGCGATGTCGCGGGCGAGCCTGTCATAGGATTTGGCCAGATGGGCGCCGTGAAAACGGCCGACGACCCGGAAATCCGCGTCGATCCCTTCGCCGGCGATGAAGCGCTGCGTGAAGTCGAGCGACGCCTGCCCCTCACGCAGGATGTCGGTGGCGAGCGACGGGCCGAACCGGGCCGAAAGGCTGGCGAAAGACGGCTTCACGCTGGTCGAGACCTGCCCGCCGTTGCGGGTGCTGCACCCCCAGCCCGGAACGTCCGCGTCGAGCACCAGCGTAACCAGCCCGGCGCGGGCGGTCTGGATGCCGGCATGCAGCCCGGTATACCCGGCGCCGACGATGGCGATATCGACCTCGGCCGGCAGGGTTCCGCCGTCGCGGGTGTCGGGTGGCGCGGCCCGCCACCAATAGGGCGTGGCGCTGTAATCCGCGGCGAAGACGCCGGTGTCCATTGCGCGCCCCTAAGACGATGGCGGCGGGCGCTGGAGTGCGACCGAGGCCAGCGCCAGCAGCCCCGACCCGACCATCAGGAAAAACGACACCGCGTTCAGAACCGGGGTCGAGCCGACCTTGGCCATGCGGTCGAACATGGTGATCGTCAGCGGACTTTCCGAGCCGACAAGAAACAGCGTCGTGTTGAAATTCTCGAACGAGACCAGAAAGGCGACGATGCCGGCGGCGATCATCGCCGGGCGCAGGAAGGGCAGGGTAATGGTGCGCAGCACCCGGGCGCGGCTCGCTCCCAGGTTCAGCGCCGCTTCTTCGAGCGAGGGGTCGAACTTGCGCAGCCGGGCGGTGATGACAAGCGAGGTGATCGTGGTGACGAAGGAGAATTGCCCCAGCACGACGAGGAATATCCCCGGCCGCAGAAAGCCCAGTTCCAGCCCAAGGCGGTTTTCCACCCCGTTGGCGATGTTGCTGGCGAATACCAGGATCGAGATCCCGAGGATCACCCCCGGGATGACCAGCGGCACGACCATCAGCAGATAGAAGAAGTTCTTGAAGCGGAAGTTCGCCCGCACGAACAGGAAGGCGTTGGTGGTGCCCACCGCCACCGACAGCGTTGCAACCATCAGGCCGATGACAAGGGAATAATAGAGCCCGCGCAGCAGGCGCCGGTCGTGGAACATGCCCAGCTTCGGTTCGGTGTCGCTGAAGAACCAGTCGAGCGTGAACCCCTGCCACGGCAGCGCCGGAAACAGCGAATCGTTGAAGGCGAAACTGCCGGCGGCGACCAGCGGTGCGGCCAGGAAGACGAAGAAGGCGACGACATAGAGCCGGTAGCCGAACATCAGCGTCCTGTTGGTGGTTGCAACTGCCATGACCGCTTCTCCTCAGGTCTTCGCGACCGTGTCGGCCAGGGTCTGGCCACTCAGCTTAAGGCCGAGCCAGACCACCAGCGAGGTGAAGGCCAGCAGAAGAAAGCCAAAGGCCGCCCCGGATTCCCAGTTAAACCGGGTGATGAACTGATCGTAGATCTGCTCGGTGAACCAGCTCGAATTCTTGCCGCCGAGCAGGATCGGCGTCAGATAGCTGCCTGCCGTCAGCATGAAGACCACGATACAGCCCGAGACGATCCCAGGCATCGCGTAGGGAATGATGATCCGCCTGAGCACCGTCAGCCCGTTGCCGCCGAGGTTGTAGCCTGCCTCGATCATGTCGTCGCCCATCCCGTCGAGCGTCGAGACCAGCGGCACGATCATGAACAGGATCACCGTGTAGACCAGCCCGATCACCACCGTCACGTCATTATAGAGAAACTCGATCCCCTCGCTGGTGAAACCGGCCCAGATCAGGAAGCTCGACACCACCCCGGTCTCGCGCAGCAGCAGGATCCAGCCGAAGGCGCGGATCAGGTCGCTGACCCAGAGCGGAATCAGGCACATCAGAAACAGTGCCCCGCGCGATCGCGGGCCGGCGATCTTGGCGATGTAATAGGCAACCGGAAAGCCGATAAGCAGCGCCAGCACGGTGACCAGCAGCGACATCGAGCCGGTGCGCAGCAGCGTGTTCCAGTAGATCGGCTCGTTGATGAAATCGATGTAGTTGCCCAGCCCGATCTCGTAGGTGCGCGGCGCCACCTTTTCGCGCAGCGACAGCCACACCATGCCGATATGCGGCAGCAGGATCAACAAAACGATCCACAGGGCGAAGGGCGCAAAGAGCAGGATAAGCGACAGGCGTCTGATATCGGATCGCATCGTTTGCCCCTCAGAGCGGAAAGCACATGGATTGCGCGCTGGCCCAGCCGAGCCGGACGGTATCGCCGGCGCGCGGATCGTCGGGGCCGCCGGTTACCACCACATCGGCCTCGATCAGTTCGCCGGTCGGGCCGCGCACCAGCACCCGGCTGTTGGCACCGTTGAAAAGCAGGCTGTCGACCGTTCCCGTCAGCGTATTCTCGGCCGGAGCCGCTGCGGGGGTGTCGCCGGCCTTGGTGGCGCGGATGAATTCCGGGCGGACGAAAAGCTCCACCTTCTGGCCTGCCGCCGGGGGGGTGCTGCCGCGCGCGCTGCCGGTCACCGTCAGCCCGGCCTCGGTCTCGACCCTGACCTGCGCGCCGCGCACCTCGGCCACCCGGCCCTTCCAGCGGTTCGAATCGCCGACGAACCCGGCGACAAAGGCGGTTTCAGGCGCGTGATAGAGGTCTTCGGGCCGGCCGACCTGTTCGAACCGGCCGGCGTTCATCACCGCCACCAGATCGGACATCACCAGTGCCTCGGACTGGTCGTGGGTGATGTAGACGAATGTGGTGTCGAACTGGTGCTGAAGCAGTTTCAGCTCGATCTTCATCGCCTCGCGCAGCTTTAGGTCGAGCGCGCCCAGCGGCTCGTCGAGCAGCAGCACATCGGGGTCGAGCGCCATACAGCGGGCAATGGCGATGCGCTGTTTCTGCCCGCCCGAAAGCTGGTGAATCTCGCGCCGGGCCAGATCGGGCAGCGCGACGCGCTCCAGCACGTCGCCGACCTTGCGCGCGATCTCGTCCTTCGTGGCGCCGGCGCAGCGCAGCCCGTAGGCGATGTTCTCGTAGACGTTCATCATCGGAAACAGGGCCAGATGCTGGAACACCATCTTCACGTTGCGCCGGTTGGGCGGCACCTGAAGAACCGAGGCCCCCTTGATCCGGATATCGCCTGCGCTCGGTGCCTCGAACCCGGCGATCATGCGCATCAGGGTTGTCTTGCCGCAGCCCGACGGCCCGAGGATCGAAAAGAACGTGCCGCTGGGAATGCGAAAGGACACGTCGTCGACCGCGCGGAAATCGCCGAAATCCTTGCAGATACCCGTGCACTCAAGATCGAAAACGCTGTCGGTCGTCATCTTTGCCGCTGCTCTCCGGTCAATGATTGTCGGGGCGGCACCCGGTGGCGCCGCCCTGTCCCCTGGCCGCTTATTCGGTGGCGGCCTTGATCTTCTCCAGCGTCTTGCCCTCCATGTCCTCGATCCCCGGCGGGATGTTGGCAAAGAACTTGAGGTTGTCGATATCGGCCTGGGTAAAGGCGGCCTGGACGGCGGCCTTCTTGTCTTCGGGCAGCAGGTCGGTGCCGCCGTTGACGGCGGCGATCGCGCCGGTGCTGGCCGACATGACCGTGATGTTCTCGGGTTCCAGAACGAAGTTGATCCACTTGTAAGCCGCGTCGTCGGCCTGCCCCTTGCGCGGAATGACGAAGGTGTCGATCCAGGTCAGCGCCCCGGTCTCGGGCGGAATGAAGACGATATCGTGGTTTTGGTCGTAGAGCTTATAGGCGGTCGAATCCCAGGTCTCGGCGGCCACGATCTCGCCCGAGAGCATCATCGCCGACAGGTCGTCGCCGCCGTTCCAGTAGGCCTTGATGTTGCCCTTGCATTCGATGAGCTTCTCGCCCACGCGGTCCAGAAGCTCCTGATACTTCTCCGGATCGGCGTAGGTCGCAAACGGATCCTCGCCCATCGCGAAGGCGGTCGCCAGCAGGATCGTCCGCTTCAGCCGCATCGAGGTCTTGCCCTTGTAGGCCGGATCGCAGAGGTCGTCCCATCCCTTGACATCGGGCGCCTTGGTCACGTCGGCCATCAGCCCGGTGGTGCCCCACTGGTGCGGCACGCCATAGATCTGCCCGTCGATGGTGGCGTTGGCCTTGACCGCCTCCAGATGCACCGGCGACATCGCCTCGGTATCGACCATCGAAAGATCGAGCGGCTTGTAGATGTCGTATTCGAGTTGCGCGGCGTAGATCCGGTCGTGACTGGGCTGGGCCAGGTCGAAACCCGCCCCGCCGGTGGCGCGCAGCTTGGCGATCATCTCCTCGTTGTTGGAAAAGGTCACCTCGACCTCGATATCGGGGTGGCGTTCCTCGAATTTCCGGATCAGTTCCTCGGGGGCATAGGACCCCCATGTCAGCAGCCGCAGCGTTTCGGCCATGGCCGAGGTTCCGCCAAGCGCCGTGGCTGCCATCAGCCCGGCAATCAGAATGCGCGTCTTCATCTCTCTCTCCCTGTTGTTCGGTGCGATGCCTTGCGGTCAGCACTCAGGACCGGACTTTACGACAGATCGACCCGGCGTCCACACCTCAATTTTCACGATCCCGCATCGCCAGAGCGTCGAAAATGCCCCGGATTCGTGACGCTTGCCGCCGGTATGTCCGCCTGCGCCGTGCGGGTGGCGCCCATCGCCATGCCGGAACTTCCCGTCTTGCCATTGGCGCCGGAGAGGGATTGAAGGGAAGGTACCGTTCATCCGATACGCCAGGGGTCGGGCAAGCGCACCGGCGATCGGGCGAACCTGCCCGACCAGCCCGGAGCCCGCCATGGCCAGCGCCACCTTCGCACCGTTTCAGTACCGTACCTACCGGATGCTGTGGATCGCGTCGCTGATCACCAACCTTGGCGGGATGATCCAGAATGTCGGTGCGGGCTGGCTGATGACCTCGCTCACCGAGAGCCCGGCGATGGTCGCGATGGTGCAGGGTTCGGTCACCCTGCCGATGGCGGTGCTGTCGCTGCTGGGCGGTGTCTTCGCCGACAGCTTCCAGCGCCGCACGGTCATGCTCGCGGCGCAAAGCTTCATGCTGGTGGTCTCGGCCTTGCTGGCGCTGCTGACCTGGACGGGCATGATCGGCCCGTGGAGCCTGCTTGCATTCACTTTCGCCATCGGCTGCGGCGCCGCGATACACCTGCCTTCGTGGCAGGCGTCGGTGGGGGATCTCGTTCCGCGCGAGGATCTGCCGCAGGCGGTGCTGCTGAACGGGATGGGCTTCAACCTGATGCGCAGCGCCGGTCCGGCGGTGGGCGGCATGATCGTTGCGCTGTTCGGGGCGGCCGCCGCCTTCGCGATCAACGCGGCGACCTATCTGCCGGTGATCGCCGTTCTCCATGGCTGGAATCCGCCCAGGGCTGCCGAAACCCTGCCGCGCGAGCCGGTGGGCAGCGCGCTTGTTTCGGGGCTGCGCTATATTGCGCTCTCCGGCGAACACCTGAAGGTTCTGTTGCGTGCCGCCGTCTTCGGCTTCGCGGCGGTCGCCGTTCTTGCGCTGATGCCGGTGATCGCCAGCACGGTATTGCAGGGCACGGCGATGACCTTCGGTGCGCTTCTGGCCGCCTTCGGCATCGGGGCGGTGATCGCCGCGCTGACGATGCGGCGGCTGCGCGAAAGAATGGACAGCGAAACCATCGTGCGCCTGTCGATGGTGGCGCTGGCGCTCGGCATGCTCGGTCTGGCAAGGTCCGGCGCGCTGCTGCCGGCCTGCATCGCGGCCGTTCTGTGTGGCGCCGCCTGGCAATCGGCCATGTCGCTCTTCAATGTCGTGGCGCAGCTTTCGACCCCGCGCTGGGTTCTGGGGCGGGTCATGTCTGTGCTGCAGGTATTCACCTTTGGCGGGCTGACGCTGGGCAGCTTCGTCTGGGGGCATGTCGCCGATGGTGGCGGAGTTCAGGCCGCCCTCACCGCTGCGGCGGTTGCCTGTCTGATCGGAGCGGCGCTGGGGCTGCTGATTCCGCTGCCGTCGGACGAGGCGCGCAACCTCGAGCCGTTCCACCGCGCGACACTGCCGGTTCCGGCGCTCGACATCGAGATGAACAGCGGTCCGATCAAGGTTTCGGTGGAATATGTAGTGCCACAGGCACATACCGGGCGCTTTCTCGAACTGATGGCGCGGCGGCGGGTGATCCGGCTGCGCGACGGGGCGCATGGCTGGTCGCTCTATCGCGACCTCGGCGACCCCGAGCGCTGGCACGAAAGCTACCGGGTGCCGACATGGGCCGCCTATCTGCGCCATCTCGCCCGGCGCACCTCCACTGATGCCGAGAATTTCCTGCAACTCAGGGCGCTCTGCCCCGAGGACTGCCCGCCGCAGGCGCGCCGCTGGATCGAACGCCCGGCCGACCCGGAACACCTGCACGACCGGCGGCGCGGGGCGGCAGGTGTCAGAACGGAAAGAAAACCGGGATGATCAGGACCGCGACCACGGCGAATATCACGTTCAGCGGCAGACCGACGACCAGAAAATCGCGGAACCGGTAGCCGCCGGCGCTGTAGACGAAGGTATTGGTCTGGTACCCGATGGGCGTGGCGAAACTGGCCGAGGCCGCGAACATGACCGCCATGATGAAAGGACGCGGGTCGAAGCCGAGATGTTGGGCCAGCGCAATCGCGATCGGGCCGACCAGCACCGCCACCGCGTTGTTCGAGATCATTTCGGTCAGTGTGCTGGTCAGGACATAGACCACCGCGAGGATGGCAAGCGGACCCGCGTCGCCCAGGGCGGCCACGGCGTGTTCGACAATCAGCCTCGCGGTGCCGGTCTCCTCCAGCCCCATGCTCAGCCCCAGCATGCCGAAGATCATGAACAGGATGCGCCAGTCGATGGCGGCGAAAGCCTCGTCGGGGTCGACGCAGCGGGTGAGCATGACGATCACCGCGCCGATAAGGGCAAGCCCGGCGATCGGCATCACGTCGAAAGCCGAAAGCAGCATGACGCCCACGATCACCGCAATGGCGACCGGTGCCTTTTCGCGCCGCATCGCCCGGCCCGTGGTGGCCGAAAGGTTGACGATCCCGCCATCCTCCTGCAGCCGCTGCATGCCCTCGGGCGGTCCCTCCAGCAGCAGCGTGTCGGCGAAGTGCAGGCGGATGTCGTCGATCCTGTCCGAGATGTTCCGGTCGTTGCGGTGCACCGCCATGACGTAGACGCCGTATTTCCGCCGCAGCCGCAACTCGCCCAGCTCCTTGCCGATCAGATGAGAATTGGGGCCGACGCTCGCCTCCATCGTCACGGTGCGGTCGGCGGTGACCGGCTCGAAGCCGGTATCCGCGATATCGCGGAACTCCACCTGCCCGTTTTCCTTCAGGCCGAGAATCTCGCCCGCCCCGGTCTTGACCACCACCCGGTCGCCCGGTTCGAGCACCAGTTCGGCAAGGGCGCGCCGCATCGAGACCTCGCCTCGGATCACGTCGAGAATGCGCGTTCCGCCGGTATTGAACGGCAGATCCGTCAGCGTTCTGCCGACAAACCGCGATCCCGCCGGGATCAGCAGGCGCGCCATGAACCGGCGCTTGCCCTGCTGCCCGAGCAGGCTTGCCAAAGAGGCGCGGTCGGGCAGCAGGTAGCGCACGGCAAATACCATGTAGAGCGTGCCGACGGCGGCAAAAACCAGTCCCGGCAACGTCATCTCGAACATCGAGATCGGCGGCTGCCCGGCATCGCGCGCCACACCGCTCATCAGGATGTTGGTCGTGGTTCCGACCAGCGTCAGCGTTCCGCCGAAGATTGCCGAAAACGACAGCGGGATCAGCACCCGCGACGGCGCAACCCCCACCGACCCCGCCACCGAGATCATGATCGGTGTCAGCAGGATGACAACCGGCGTGTTGTTCATGAAGGCCGACGCCACGATCGTGCCCACCATCATCAGCAGGATGGCCCGCAGGTACGAGCCGCGCGCCCGCCCCTTGAGGAATTCGCCCAGCATCGTCAGCACGCCGGTGCGTTCGAGTGCCGCCGAAATGATGAACATCATGGCAATGGTGATCGGCGCCGGGGAACCGAAGACGGTGAGGAAATCGCCGGTCTGGATGATTCCGCTCGCCAGCAGCGCCGCCGAGGCCGCAAGCGCCGTCACCTCCGGCGGGTAGCTTTCCCTGAAAAAGCCGAGGAAGACGAGACCGAGCAACGCGAGCACGAAGATCTGGTCGAGACTCATGGGGCGATTCCCGCACAAGAGAGGACGTTCCGCGCAGCAATGACACAGCGCGCGGCGCTTTCAACAGAATCGTTGCGCCCGGAACCCGGCCGGTGCCCCTTTACTGTGCGGGGTTTCTGTGGCTGGCTCCGGCCTGTCGCTTCACAAGGGAGGCATTTCGTGGATTTCCATCTCTGGCTCGCCTTCGCCTCGGCTTCGGTCATGCTGTTGCTCATCCCCGGTCCGACCGTCCTGCTGGTGCTGAGCTATGCCATCAGCCAGGGGCGGCGGGTGGCGCTGGCCACGGCCGCCGGGGTTGCGCTGGGCGATCTGATCGCCATGAGCGCGTCGCTTGCCGGGCTCGGGGCGCTGGTTCTGGCCTCGGCCGCGCTTTTCACCGTTCTGAAATGGATCGGTGCGGTCTATCTGGTCTGGCTCGGTGTCAGGCTGTTCCGAAGTGCGGCGTCGGTATCGGTCGAGGCGATACGCGACATGCCGCAGGTCATGCCCCGGCAGGTGTTCGGCCATGCGGCGGCGGTGACCGCGCTCAACCCCAAGTCCATCGTCTTCTTCATCGCTTTCGTGCCGCAGTTCATCGCGCCCGATGCGGCGCTGATCCCGCAGTTTGCGGTGCTGATCGCCACTTTCGTCGGATTCGCCACCCTGAACGCGCTGGCCTATGCCCTGCTGGCCGACCGGTTGCGCCGCCGCATCGCCGGTCCGGCGGTGTTGCCGGCGCTGACCCGGCTGGGCGGCGGGGCGCTGGTTGCGATGGGGGTGGCGACGGTGGCGATCCGGCGCACGGTATCCTGACCACAGGGTCCCGCATCAGTGGAAATCCCGGCTGGGAAACAGCCGTTTGGCCTGTTCGCGTGGATGCCGGGCACGGGGCGGAAAACGCTGCGGGCGGGGGGCGTCGTCGGCCTGCGGCCGGGTGATGCCCACCGCCTCGTCCAGCGGATGACCCAGATCGGTGAGCCGGTGCGACAGGTCCTCGATCCGCTCGGCGATCACATGGACAACCCGCCCCTGCCGCTCGACCCGGCCCGTTACCCGCAGGAGCCGCCCGCCCATGACGATGCGCCTGTAGCGTTCGTAGACCTTTTTCCATACGACGATATTCGAGACGCCGGTTTCATCCTCGAGCGTCAGGAAGACCACGCCCGAGGCCGTTGCCGGGCGCTGGCGGGTGATGACGAGCCCGCAGACCGAAAGTCGCCGCTGCGGGGTTCGCGCCAGTTCCGCGTGCGGCGTCAGGCCGGGTATGGTGCCGCGCAGCAGTTCGACCGGGTGGGCGCGCAGGGATAGGCGCAGGGCGACGTAATCCTCCACCACCTCTTCGCCCAGATGCATCGGCGGCAGTTCGACCCGGGGCTCGTCGATCCCCTCTCCGTCGATCGGGTCGGCAAAGAGCGGCAGCGGCGCGGGCGCGCGGATGGCGCGCACCTGCCAGAGCGCGTCGCGCCTGGTCAGCCCCATGGCCGAAAACGCATCCGCCTCGGCCAGCCGTTCGAGCGTGGCGGGCATGGTGCCCGCGCGCAGCCACAGGCTCTCGGGGTCGGGGTAGCCGTTGCCGCGCGCGGCGGCGATCCACTCGGCCTCTTCCTTGCGGAACCCCCTGATCTGGCGGAAGCCCAGCCGCAGCGCCAGCGCCCCGTCGGCGCGGCGCTCCAGCAGGTTGTCCCATGTGCTGTGGTTGACGCAGACGGGGCGAACCTCGACCCCGTGCTCGCGCAGGTCGCGCACGATCTGGGCGGGGGCGTAAAAGCCCATCGGCTGGGCGTTGAGCAGCGCACAGGCAAAGATCGCCGGGTGATGGCATTTCAGCCATGACGACACATAGGTCAGCATCGCGAAGGCCGCCGCGTGGCTTTCGGGAAAGCCGTAATCGGCAAACCCCTCGATCTGGGAAAAGCAGCGGTCGGCCGTCTGCCGGTCGTATCCGTTTCCCAGCATCCCGCGCACGAACTTGTCGCGAAACTCGCCGATCGTGCCCATGCGCCGGAACGAGGCGAGCGAGCGGCGCAGGTGGTCGGCCTCTTCGGCGGTAAAGCCCGCCCCGACCACGGCGATCTGCATCGCCTGTTCCTGAAACAGCGGTACCCCCAGCGTCCGCCGGGTAACCTCGGCCAGTTCCCGGCCGAAGGGTTCGGGCCTTTCCAGCCCCTGCCGCCGCCGGATGTAGGGCTGGACCATGCCACCCTGGATCGGACCGGGGCGAACGATGGCGACCTCGATCACCAGATCGTAGAAGGTACGCGGGCGCATCCGGGGCAGAAAGTTCATCTGCGCCCGGCTCTCGACCTGAAACACCCCCACCGCGTCGGCGACGCAGAGCATGTCATAGGTCGCCCGGTCCTCCTGCGGGATCGTGGCGATGGTCAGGTGCCTGTGCTCGTGCTCGGCCAGCAGGCCGAACGCCTTGCGGATGCAGGTCAGCATGCCGAGGCTGAGTACATCGACCTTGAGAATGCCAAGCGCGTCGATATCGTCCTTGTCCCATTCGATGACGGTGCGGTCCTCCATCGCCGCGTTCTCGATCGGGCAAAGCTCGTCGAGCCGGCCCCGGGTGATGACGAACCCGCCCACATGCTGCGACAGGTGGCGGGGAAAGCCGATGATCTCGTCGATCAGGCGGATCGTCTGGGCAAGCCGCCGGTCGGCCGGGTCGAGCCCCAGTTCGCGGATCCGCTCCGGATCCGCCCCGCCGTTCGACATGCCCCAGATCTGGCCCGACAGGCCGGCCGTCACGTCCTGGCTCAGCCCCATGACCTTGCCCACCTCGCGGATGGCGGCGCGGGAGCGGAAGTGGATCACCGTGGCACAGAGCCCGGCGCGGTGGCGGCCGTAGCGCTCGTAGATCCACTGGATCACCTCCTCGCGCCGCTCGTGTTCGAAGTCGACGTCGATATCGGGCGGCTCGCCCCGGTGGCGCGAGACGAAGCGTTCGAAGACCATGCCGATCATGTCGGGCGCGACATCGGTGATTCCCAGCGCCCAGCACAGGATCGAATTGGCCGCCGAGCCCCGCCCCTGGCAGAGGATGCCGCGCGAACGGGCATGGGCCACGATATCGTGCACGGTCAGGAAATAGGCGGCAAAACCCAGATCGGCGATCACCTGCAACTCCTTGTCGGCCAGCGCGCGGTGACGTTCGGGGATCCCTTCGGGATTGCGCCGCGCCAGCCCCTCGTCGGTCAGCCGCTCGAGCCGTTGCTGCGGCGATTCCCCGTCGGCGATCTCGTCGGGGTATTCATAGGACAATTCGCTCAGCCGGAAGCCGCAGCGCGCGGCGATCTCGGTCGTGCGGCGCAGCGCGGCGGGGTGATTGCGGTAGAGCCGCGCCATGTCGACCGCCCCCTTGAGCCGCCGTTCGGCATTGGGCAGGGCGCGGGTGCCGATCCGGTCGATGGTCAGCCCCTCGCGCAGGCAGGTCAGCACATCGGCCAGTTGCCGCCGCCCGGCACGGTGCATCAGCACATCGCCCACCGCCACCATCGGCGCCGAACAGCGCAGCGCCAGCCGCGCGCAGGCGTCGAACCACGCCTGATCCGAACCGTCGTAACGCGGTGCCGCCCCAAGGAAGACATGGCGCGGGTAGCGGCGTTGCAGGGTCTGGACCGGATGCAGGGCCGCGGCCGGATCGGTCGGCGGCAGGGCGATCAGGATCATCCCCTCGCAGCCATCGAGCAGATCGCGCAGTTCCAGCCGGCAATCGCCCTTTGCGGCCCGCCGCTTGCCCCGCGTCAGCAGCCGTGCCAGCCGGTGATAGGCGGGCCGGTCGGTGGGCAGCGCCACCCATTCCACCGGACAGTCCCGCAGCACCAGCCGGCATCCGACGATCAGCTTCGGCAGGCGGAGCGCCCCGGTCACGGCCAAATCCGGCAGGCGGCCGAAATCCTGCCGCGACGAGGGGTCGATGCGCTGGTGCGAGCGAATGCGCACCGTCTCTTCGGCCTTGCGTTCAAGTTCCCTGAGCGCGGAAAAGGCCCGCACCACCCCGGCCAGCGAATTGCGGTCGGTGATGGCGATGGCGGCAAGCCCCAGTTCGGCGGCGCGCACCATTAGTTCCTCGGGGTGCGAGGCGCCGGTCAGGAAGGTGAAGTTGGAGGTCACGCAAAGTTCGGCATAAGCCGGGGGCGCAATGGCACCACCGTCTTCCGCGGGCTCCGGGCGCGTCGCGCCGCTTCCGGCCGGCAGCGGGGGAGAGGGGTGAGGCGAGCCCGTCATGCGAATTCCCCCTGCACGAACCAGCCGGGGACCTGCGGAGTATGGAAAAGCCAGAGCCGCCGCCCCTGCCGGGTCTCGACGCGCCAGTAATCGCGCAGGCCCGAACGCCAGGCGTCGTCGTCCAGCCACCATTCCGGCGCGATCCGCTCGGGCCCGGTGGCGCGGGCGATATCGAGCGTCATGCGCCGCCAGCGCAGCCGTTCGGGCGGGTGCGGGCCGGTGCCGGCAACGGGTTCGGGCGGAAACAGGCGCAGCGGGCGCGGGCGCAGGCTGACCCATGGCCCTTCGGGCCGGGACCACGCCGCCGGCGCGATCAGAAAGGCCCGTTCGGGGATGTGGCTGTCGGCGGGCAGAAAGCGGCGCACGTTCTCCAGCCCGATCCGGGTGCCGATGCGGGTGATCAGATCGTCGAGCCGCCGCCCCCCGCGCCCGTCGGTGCCGCGCAGGACGACTCCCGCCTGCTGCACGGGCAATGGCTCGGTTCCGGTCGCCTCCAGCCGCATCTGGTCGATACCGAAACCGGCCTCGACCCCGGCCACGCCACGTTCGAACAGCGGCAGGATGCGCTCGGGGTTGTGCATGGCGCTGGCAAGCCGCAGTTCGACCTGCCCGCTGCCCCGGTCGACGCGCCGCAGGGTCAGTTGCAGCACCCGTGCACCGGCCCCGTTCGTCCTGAGCCGGGCGCAGAGCGCATCGAGCAGCCGCGCCGTGCCCGCCATCACGTCGGCCACCAGCCCGATGGGTTCGGGAAAGGTCAGCCGGACACCGTAGTGGGGCGGGTCGGGAAACGGGTCGATCGCCTCGGGCTGATCGCCGAGCGCCTGATCGAGCCGGGTCAGCACCTGCCGCCCGAAACGCCGGGCCAGAGGGGCGCGGGGCGTGGCGGCCAGATCGGCGATACGGCGCAGCCCCAGCCGTTGCAGGCCGGTGACGGTCTCGTCCTCCAGCCGCAGTGCCTCCACCGGCAGATCGCCGATGCCCTCCAGCCCGGAGCGGGGCGGCGCGATTCCCTCGCCATGATGCGCCAGCGCCCAGGCGCCGCCGCGTGTGTCGGCCAGCCCCAGCCGCAGCGTCAGCCCCGCCCGCCCGGCCCGGGCGCGCATGTCGTCGAGCATCGCCGCCTCGCCGCCCCAGAGATGGGTGGAACCCGTCACGTCGAGCGCCAGCCCGTCCACGCCGTCAAGCCCCGCCCAGGGGCAATAGCGCGTCGCCCAGCGGCAGAGCGCGGTCAGGAAGCGGGCATCCTGCACCGGGCTCGCCGGGGCGCTTTGCAGATCGGGGCAGAAGGCGCGGGCATCGGCAAAGGTCATCCCCCGGTGCAGGCCCAGGGCCCCGGCCCGCGCGTTCAGGCAATGGAGCCGTTCGGTATTGTCCCGCTTCAGCGTCAGCGCAAAGGGCGCGTCAACCGGGCGCGCCCGCAGAACCCGGTCGCTCGCCAGCCGGGGAAACCACATCGAGACGACGCGCCGTGTGTGTCCATCGAACATCCCAGGTTCCCACTGTTCCTGATTTGTTCTTTTTAATCTCCCACCGCATCAGAGTCGAGTCGCCTTCCGCTGGGTTGAAGAGCGGCATCGCCTGCCAGCGCGTTTCGGCGGCGTTGCTGCCCATGCCTTCGGGGATCAGGCAAAGCCCGGTTGTCCGGCCCGCTCCGGCCGCCAGTTGCAACCGCCGCCCCTCGCGCAGGTCGAGCGGGCGCGAAACCTCCAGCACCACCAGCGAAACCGCCCCGTCGCGCAGCGCCTCCTCGGCCACGGCCAGAACCTCGGTCTGGTCCCGCGCCTCGGCCAGCAGGAGCCGCTGCGGATCGAAAAACACTGACAGCCCAAGCGGATCGAGCGCCTCGGGCCGCCAGCTTTCGCGTATCCACAACAGATCGCCCGGCGCCCGCGCGCAGGCGATTGCCGCAAAACCCGGCGCCCCCGGCCCGTACACCTCGTGCACGCGGCCGCGCCGCAATGGAAAGCAATCCTGAAACCGGCCTGACATGGCCACAATCCTACCCCGCCAGCCGGCGGAGACAAGGTGGGGCGGGAAAAGGTCACCCCTCGATTCGCGGGGCGAGATCACCGCCACCGAGATGTGCCGGCGGTGACGGATTCAGACGAAGAACTCGATCCAGCCGGTGACATCGGTGAAAACCTCGGCCCGGTTGGTCTCGTTGAATATCTCGTGCCGGGCACCGGGATAGGTCTTCTGTCCGGCGATTTCCCCCTTCAGTCTGCCGAACATCTCCTCCGATGCGGCCAGGGCGACAATGGTGTCTTCCGCCCCGTGCAGCATCAGGGTGGGGCAGGCGAATTCCGGCCCCTCGGCAAGCCGTGTCAGGCTCTTCTTCATGCCCTCCACCGTCTCGCGCCTGAACGGCCCGTGCCAGACCAGTTCGTCGTCGGCGTAAAGGGCGCCAACCGTCTGATCCCGCGACAGCGCGGCGGGGTCGAGCGGGTCGTCGGGCATCTCGTCGAGCGCAAGCAGCGCATCGACCAGACCGGCGGCATTCAGCAATGCCCCCGAAAGCACCGCGCAGGACAATTCCCTTCCGTAAAGCTGGATGTAGCGCGCCGCGATCAGCCCGCCCATGGAATGACCTATCATCACCATCCTGAGACGCGGATGGCGCCTGCGCGCCTCCCCGACCGCAAGCCGGACATCCTCGACATTCCGTTCGAGGTCGGGCAACAGAACGCGTTCCCCTTCCGAACGGCCATGGCCGGCATGATCGAGCCCGATCGTCAGCATGCGGTGCGCATTGAGATGCGCGGCCAGTTCCCCGTAGCGGCCGATATGTTCACCGTAGCCATGGACCAGAACGACCATGCAGCGCGGGTTCTCCACCGGCCATTCACGCATATGCAGGCGGCCTGCGTGGCCGTGCACTTCGAAATCGCACATCGTGTCCTCCCTCGGCTCCTCCGGGAGAAATGTTAGCGGTCCGATCCGTTCAAGTGAACTGTCAAGTTCCGTTTCAGATCAATGGCCCGAAGGATAGCCTCGTTCTCCGCCGAATGACGGCATAGAGCCCATCGTGACGGTAATAAACTGGCATGACGGAGGGCGGCACCCGTCTGCCGGGTGGGCGTGCAACGCTTGTGGTATTCACTTCATGCCGGCCACGAACCTCCAACGTGCGTGCGCGCA
>NZ_JBKEAE010000196.1:0-4165 GCF_047971885.1 Tropicimonas sp.
CGGCGGCACATAGATCACCGACGCATTGGCGCCGGTCGCCTCCCGCGCCTCGTGCACGGTGTTGAACACCGGCAGGTCGAGATGCGTCGCGCCACCCTTGCCCGGCGTCACGCCGCCGACCATCTTCGTGCCATAGGCGATGGCCTGTTCGGAATGGAATGTGCCCTGGCTTCCGGTGAAGCCCTGGGTGATGACTTTGGTGTACCTGTCGACGAGAATGGCCATGTCTGTTATCCCTTCACCGCCCTGACGATCTTTTCTGCGCCGTCCTTCAGGTCGTCGGCGGCAATGACGTTCAGGCCGGAATTGTTGATGATCTCCTTGCCCTTCTCGACATTGGTGCCTTCGAGCCGGACCACCAGCGGAACCGAAAGGCCGGTATCCTTCACCGCCGTGACCACACCCTCGGCGATCACGTCGCAGCGCATGATGCCGCCGAAGATGTTGACGAGGATACCCTTCACGTTGGGGTCCGAGGTGATGATCTTGAAGGCTTCGGTCACCTTCTCCTTGGTCGCGCCGCCCCCGACATCGAGAAAGTTCGCCGGCTCGGCGCCATAGAGCTTGATGATGTCCATCGTCGCCATGGCGAGGCCCGCGCCATTGACCATGCAGCCGATCTCGCCGTCGAGCGCCACATAGTTCAGGTCGAACTTCGAGGCTTCGAGCTCCTTCGGGTCCTCCTCGGTCTCGTCGCGCAGCGCTGCGATGTCGGAATGGCGGTAAAGCGCATTCGAATCGAAGCTCATCTTGGCATCGAGACATTTCAGATCGCCCTTGTCGGTCACGATCAGCGGGTTGATCTCGAGCATGCTCATGTCCTTGTCGACGAACATCTGGTAGAGGATGCCCATCAGGCGGACGCATTGCTTGACCTGCTGACCTTCGAGCCCGAGCATGAAGGCGATGCGGCGCCCGTGATAGGGCTGGTAGCCCGCCGCCGGATCGACCGAGAAGGTCAGGATCTTCTCCGGCGTCTTCTCGGCGACCTCCTCGATATCCATGCCGCCCTCGGTCGACGCGACATAGGCAACGCGCGATGTCTTGCGATCGACCAGCAGCGCCAGATAGAGCTCGCGCGAAATACCCGAGCCGTCTTCGATGTAGATGCGGTTGACCTGCTTGCCGGCCGGGCCGGTCTGCTTGGTCACCAGCGTGCGGCCCAGCATCCTGCGCGCTTCGGCGGCGGCCTCCTCGACCGTCTTCGCCAGCCGGACACCGCCCTTGTCGCCGGCATCGGCCTCCTTGAACGAACCCTTGCCGCGGCCGCCGGCGTGAATTTGCGCCTTGACCACCCAGAGCGGGCCGTCCAGTTCGCCGGCCGCGGTCTTCGCCTCGTCGGCTTTGGTCACGGCGCGGCCATCACTGACCGGGGCGCCATAGTCGCGAAGCAGAGCTTTCGCCTGGTATTCATGGATATTCATGAAACTGTCCCATTGCTGCGATTTCGGACTGATTGGCACGTCGCGCGCGTTAATAAAACGCATTTCTTCACCAACAGGCCGATTTCGCCAGAAAATCCACGATTTGTGATCACGCCTGCAAATCGCGTGATCACAAATCTGCCGGTACCCGCCCGAATCACCCGGACCATCCAACCAAGCCGTGTCTTTAGTCTGCGAAATCAACCGCATGCACGGTTATCGCTAACATTTCGAGAAGCAAAAGCGAAAAGACCCGCTGCGATGCAGCGGGCCCTTGTGAAGCGATGGCGGTACCCGTCAGGCGAGCGACGGCTCGATGCCCTTGCAGGCCTCGACCAGACCGCGCACGGCACTGACCGAATTGTCGAACATCACCTGCTCTTCCTTCGACAGCTTGATATCGACCACCTTCTCGATGCCGCCGGCGCCGATGATGGTCGGAACGCCGACATAGAGGTCCTTGAGCCCCAGTTCGCCATTGCAATAGGCGGCGCAGGGCAGCAGGCGCTTCTGATCCTTGAGATAGGCTTCGGCCATCTCGATGGCCGAGGTCGCCGGGGCGTAATAGGCCGAGCCGGTCTTGAGCAGACCGACGATCTCGGCCCCGCCGTCGCGGGTGCGCTGCACGATCGCGTCGAGTTTTTCCTGGCTGGTCCAGCCCATCGCGATCAGATCCGGCAGCGGGATGCCGCCCACGGTCGAATAGCGCACCGAGGGAACCATGGTATCGCCGTGTCCACCCAGAACGAAGGCCGTGACATCCTTCATCGAAACATTGAATTCCAGGCTCAGGAAGTGGCGGAAGCGGGCCGAATCCAGCACGCCGGCCATGCCGCAGACCTTGTTCGTCGGCAGGCCCGAGAACTGCTGCAACGCCCAGACCATCGCGTCGAGCGGGTTGGTGATGCAAATTACGAACGCATCCGGGCAATTGTCGCGGATGCCTTCGCCGACCGATTTCATCACCTTCAGGTTGATGCCAAGCAGATCGTCACGGCTCATGCCCGGCTTGCGCGGCACGCCGGCGGTGACGATGCACACGTCGGCGCCGGCGATATCGGCGTAATCCTGCGTACCCTTCAGCGCCGCGTCGAACCCCTCGGACGGGCCGGATTCGGCAATGTCGAGCGCCTTGCCCTCGGGGATCCCCTCGGCGATGTCGAAAAGGACAACGTCGCCAAGTTCCTTCATGGCTGCAAGGTGGGCAAGCGTGCCACCGATCTGCCCGGCGCCGATGAGCGCGATCTTGGGTCTGGCCATTTGTTTCTTCCCTGACTGGTTTCTGTTCGCAGCCGTGCCTAGCCATTCGCAGGCAAAGGCGCAAGTTGCGTCTGCGCGGCACAAGGATGCAGCGGCCCGGGCAAGGCAGGCGGAACAAAGACTGCCGCGCAAATTTCTTGCGTTTTCCGCAATGCGGCATTTCACAACTTGCGCACGCAGAAATCATGTGGTCTCTGCCACGGGCAAAACGACAGGAGAGTGACATGGACCTTGCCGCCCGCCCCTTCCGTTCGGTGCTCTACATCCCCGGCTCGAAGGAACGCGCGCTCGAAAAGGCCCGGGGGCTGCCGGTGGACGCGATCATCTTCGATCTGGAGGATGCGGTGGCCGTTGACGAAAAGGCCAATGCCCGGACCCTGCTCGCCGCGACACTGGCCGAGGGCGGCTACGGTCAGCGCACCCAGATCGTGCGCCTGAACGGGATGGAGACCGAATGGGGCTCCGACGATCTGGCGGCGATCATGGAAACCGGCCCGCAGGTGGTGCTGATGCCCAAGGTCGAGAGCATCGCCCAGGTCGAGAAGGTGGCGGCAAGGCTCGATGCCCACCCGGCCTGCGCCGAGACGCGGATCTGGGCGATGATGGAAACGCCGCGTGGCATTCTCCAGGCGCGCCTGATCGCGACCGCGCCGCGCATGGGCGGCTTCGTTCTGGGCACCAACGACCTGGCCAAGGAACTGGGCTGCCGGTTCCGCCCCGACAGGCTGCCGTTGCAGGCCGCTCTCCAGACCTGCCTGCTGGCGGCGCGGGCGCAGGGCATCGTCTGTGTCGACGGAGTTTACAACGCCTTCCGCGATGACGATGGCCTGCGCGCCGAATGCGAACAGGGGCGCGACCTGGGCATGGACGGCAAGACGCTGATCCATCCCGCGCAAATCGACATCGCCAATGCGGTCTTCGCGCCTTCCGAGGCCGAGATCGACCTTGCCCGCCGTCAGATCGCCGCGTTCGAGCAGGCGGCGGCGCAAGGCGTGGGCGTTGCGGTTGTCGATGGAAAGATCGTCGAGAATCTGCATATCGTGACCGCACAGGCCACACTGGCAAAAGCCGCGGCCATCGAAGCACGGAACTGAACGGGAGAAGGAATGGGCTGGCTGATACTGATCCTTGGCATCGCGCTCTGGTGGGGCGCCCACCTGTTCAGGCGCGCGATGCCCGACGCCCGGGCAAGGCTCGGCGATGGCGGGCGCGGCGCGGTGGCGATCGCGCTGGTCGTCAGCATCGTGCTGATGGTGATCGGCTTCAGGGCAACGCCGTTCGTCGAGGTCTGGAACCCGCCGGCCTTCCTCAGGCATGTGAACAACCTGCTGGCCCTGATCGCGATCTTCATGATGAGCCCGGCGCCGAAGCGGGGCCGGCTGCTGAACCGGATGCGCCACCCGATGCTGACCGGCTTCGGGCTCTGGGCCTTCGCGCACCTGCTGACCAATGGCGATCTGGCTTCAATCATCCTGTTCGGC
>NZ_JBKEAE010000006.1:0-12062 GCF_047971885.1 Tropicimonas sp.
TCCCAATCGCTCCACATCTCATAGGCTTTGCCCGATTTGCCGCCGGGGGTGGTGATCAGGATCGTCTTGGCGTTGTCCTTGGCAATCGAGAGCGTTGAGCCATAGACGGCATCCGGGATGAACGCTGCTTCGTCATAGATCAGCAGCTCGTTCTTGACGCCATAGCCACGGGCCTGCTCGCCGTCCTGCCCCGCCGGGACACAGACGACAGACGAGCCGTTCTTGAGGTGCAATTCGGTCATGGTGCGCCGCTTGGCTTCAATCGGCAGCGCCATCCGCTCCCAAGTGTAGGCGATCTTGGAAAACAGAAGCTGGGACTGCGCCAACGTCTTCGACAGGATGATCACCTGATGCTCTGGCTTGGAAAGCTCTTGTCCCGCCATCACGCCCACGGTGGTTGATTTGCCGATCCGGCGGGACGCCAGCACCATGATGATGTCCGAGGTGGAATTCATCAGCGTGCGCTGCCAGTCGTCAGGCGGGCCGCCGACTACCCGCTCAAGCAGGAGTTCCGGCTTTACCCGCTCATGCAGCGTGCGGAGGAAAAGGCCCAGATCATTCGACATTGAGCGGAATCCGCCGGTCTTGGACCACTTGCCGGAAGGTCTCGAACGCCTCCGGGTGCGCTTGGAACACCACCCACAGCACGTCCATCAGTTTCTGAACGTCCGGGTGTTCATTCAGGCCCAGCACAACCGTCGTCTTGTCGCGCAGATTCGAATAGACCTTGAGCAGGTTTTCGTAACTCTTGTTCTGGTCCCGGAGCAACTGCATCATCGGGGCCAGCACATCCATCAGGTTGTCACCGCCATCTTCGACCATGCCGTTAAGGGTGCGATAAAGGCGCTTCTGCTCCTTGAGGATCCCCTCAATGCCGCCTTCGATCTTGTCTTGGGCGGCGTTGACTTCCTGATCGAGCGCGTCGGCATCGAGCTTGTTCGCTTCGACGAGAACGATCTTCTCGACCTCTGGCGTTATGAAACGTTTGCGAAACCGGGTCAGGCTTTCCAGATCGACGCAGCACCTTTGCGCGATCTCCTTGAACTGGCGGCGGCGCAGCACGCAGTCGATGACCACCTCCACCACATCAGAGTGGGCGCGGATGGTTGACCGGCGGCCATTGCCCGATTCCACGGGCAAGGCCTCTCTGATGCGGTCATAGTTCATGCCGCAGCCCGCAGGATGCGACCGGCCAGTTCGACCATGTGGGGTTCCATCCGACCTATGACGCGACGGGCGTCACGCGCATAGATCGGATGGTCCCCAACCCGGCGGATGAAGTCGGGTTCTTCCGCCGAGAATAAGCAATCGAGAATGGCGTTGCGGGCAAGGGTCACGTCGAACTCCCGCACCTTGGCATAGATGCCAGACAGGAACTCGCGGGCGGTCGCATCGGCGGCTTTGCAGAGATCATTCATCGGTCACGATCTCCAGCGTGGTCCCAGCCTTTTCGGCCTGCGCCTTGGCTTTGCGATAGAGGGCAGCGTCGCGGGCCTGCGTCCGCGTCAGGCGGATCGGCTCAGGTGATCCTCGATCCTGACTTCGGCGTTCATGCGTCCCGGCCAGACGGGCCGCAGGCGCTCTACCGGGCTGTTTTAGCCAAGGCGGTGCTTGATCTGTTCGGCAAGGCGATACCGGCTTCCGAAGGCGACGATGACATGCTGCCCGTCAGGTGCGCCGCCAAGGACAAGACATTCGTGAGGCTCTATGCCGTCATAGAGCGCGGCGACTTTGTCGATTGTGACTTCGCGGGTCGTGCCATACCAATGCGTGGGCCAATCAATTGGCGACACTTCACTGCCGTCTGGCAATTTCTTTTTGATCTCCGTGCCATCGGGCCGGAGGGTTTTTCGAATACTGGGGCGACTTGCTCCATATACGCGAGAAATCCGCATCTGCTTTAATCCTCAATGCAGACGCTATTACCTTGTTTTCCGGTCGGATTCCACCAAAGCGTGTATTATAAGCGAGTTGTAGATGCGATGGGTTCGCTTGCTTGTGATGGAATGACTGAGGGACGAGGTATAGCGGCTTCGTCCCTCTTTTTCAGTTCACGCGGTGAGAACGCGCCCACGCGAGAACGTCCTCCCGATCATAAAGGATTGTCCGGCTGGAAATGTGCAGGAACGGCGGGCCGCTGTCCTGACCGGCATTGCGCTCTTTCCGCCAGAGGTAGAGCACTTCCTCGGAACGGTTCAGATACTCGGCGCACTGCGCAGGCGTCATGAGGTCCGGCAAGGTTTGCTTGACCTGCAAGGCCCGCACTTCCTCGCGCAGCGCACGGATTTCTTGTGTGAGGTCTTCCATCATCGGCTCCCATCTCACATTCAGATAAGACACGGGCCCGTTGATGGCGCTGGCGGGTGGCGCGCAGCCAGGCCCAGATGTTCTCGACCGGGTTCAATTCGGGCGAATAGGGCGGGAGCGTCAGGATGGTGAGCCATGCCAACCCGCGCCGTCCATCACCAGCACGGCGTGGGCCGCTGGGGCGACAGCCTTTGAGATTTCGGCAAGATGGGCGTTCATGGCCGAGGTATCGGCGCGGGGCATGACCAGCGCCGCAGTCGCGTCGCGAGCCGGGCAGACGGCACCGGGCGCCGCACCCTGCAGCACTTTCTCCAGTGATTTTCGACAGCCGCCTGATATTGAACAGATACATCCCAGACCGGAATCCCGGCTCAACTCAGCCAGCGTTTACGCCGCCGGTAGCTGCGCACGTCGCGAAACGACTTCCGCCCCTCCGCTCCGACACCAAGGTAGAATTCCCTGACATCGGGGTTCTGGCGCAGTTCGTCAGCCGGTCCGTCCATTACCATGCGGCCGGATTCGAGGATATAGCCGTAATGGGCGAAGCGGAGCGCGATACTGGTATTCTGCTCGGCCAGAAGGAAGCTTACGCCCTCGTTCTCGTTGACCGACTTGACGATCTCGAAGATCTGCTCGACAAGCTGCGGCGCCAGCCCCATCGAGGGCTCGTCGAGCAGGATCATCCCGGGGCGCGACATCAGCGCGCGTCCGATGGCGCACATCTGCTGCTCACCGCCCGAGGTATAGCCGGCCTGGCTTTTGCGCCGCTCCCTGAGCCGCGGGAAATAGGCGTATACCATCTGAAGGTCGGCCTCGACGGCACCGCGCCCGTCGGTGCGGGTGTAGGCGCCGGTCAGCAGGTTTTCCTCGATCGTCAGATGTTCGAAACAATGGCGCCCCTCCATCACCTGGATCACACCCTTCCCGACCAGCCGCGCCGGGTCGAGCCCCTGCACGATCTCGCCGCGATACCTGATCGCACCTTTGGTCACCTCGCCGCGCTCCGAATGCAGCAGGTTCGATATCGCCTTGAGCGTGGTCGTCTTGCCGGCACCGTTGCCACCCAGAAGCGCGGTAATTCCGCCACGCGGAACGCTCAGCGAGACGCCCTTGAGCACAAGGATCACGTGATTGTAGATCACCTCGATATTCTTGACCTCGAGCAGGGTCTCGGGCGTGGTTTGGGTCATGTCCGGCATGGCACGGCTCCGCCAACGGGGATGACCCGGCGGCGGCGACCGCCGGGGTAGGTAATGTCAGTCACACGCTTCGTTGACCGGCCAGGGCGCATTGGCGGCGGCGTATTCGTTGGCCTGTGCGATTTCGAGCGGCTCGACAAAGGCGCGATCGGCGTTCAGCAGGTCGCTTGCCTGCACGAACTTCTCGCCGTCCCACTCCAGCATCCAGCCGCCGGAATGCCCGGTATGGTTCGAGCACGAGGTCGAGAAGGGCGGCACCATGCCGGTCATGCCAAGTTCCTCCAGCCGCCCGGCGGTCAGGTTCAGGTTCTCGAGCCCCCAGCGAAGCTGCTCGGGCGTGATCTCGCCCACACCGAATTCCTGCTGGGCGGCGCGGATCCCCTCGGCCAGCATCATCGAGATCACCAGCCCACGCTGGTAGAATACGGTGTTCGGATCCTTCTGCTGGCTGAGATTCGCATCGAGCACATGCGTCCTGATATCGGCCATCAGCGGCGCGTCGGGCTGCGGCATCGACCACGAGACCGACTTGTAGCCCTTGCCGTCCGCACCTACCAGTTTCAGGTCGTCGTCATGCCCGGACCACCAGACGCCGATGAAATTCTCCATCGGGAATCTGGTCTTTACCGCCTCGGTGATGGCGCCGGTATTCATCGCCCCCCAGCCCCACATCACCACGTAATCGGGCCTCTCGCGGCGAATCTGCAGCCACTGCGCCGACTGGTTCTGCATCTCCTTCAGCCCGACCGGAATCAGGACCAGATCGAAGCCGTAGGCCTCGGCCATCGCCTCCAGAACCGGGATCGGCTCCTTGCCGAAGGGATGATCGAGGTGCAGCAGCACGATCTTCTTGCCCGAGAGGCTCGCCATGTCGCCGTCCGCGATGAACTGTATGATCATCGAGGCCGCATCCCAGTACGACGCCGGGGTGTTGAAGGCCCACTGAAACACCTTGCCGTCGGCCATCGGTGAAAATCCGTAGCCCGGCGCCAGGATCGGAATCCGGTCGACATTGGACTTGGGCAGCACCTGCAGCGTGATACCGGTCGACCACGGCTGGGTCACAACGGCATCGGCCTTGGTACGTTCATAGCATTCGACTCCCTTTTCGGTCGAATAGCCGGTCTCGCATTCGGCGAAGACGATCGGCACGCCGCCAATCCCGCCATCGCGCGCGTTCAGCATCGCCATGTAATCCGCCTGCCCGTTCATCAGCGGAATGCCTGTCGATGCGAACGGTCCGGTGCGATAGCTGAGGTTGGGGACATAGATGCCTTCGGCAAGGGTGGGCGCTGCGAGCCCGGCGCAGAGCGCGGTTGCCCAGGCAAACTTGGAAACGGTGGTCTTCATGTTTCTCCTCCCTGATGAAACTGTCGACGTCTGGTTGGCCTTGCGGTTTCCGGCGCTCCCTAATGCGGGAAGGGCCAGATGATGAGTTTCTCGCGGATCAGCCGCCAGAGCTGGTTCAGACCGTGCGGCTCGACGATCAGGAAAAAGATGATCAGCGAACCGACGATCATGGTGTTCAGGTGTCCCTGCATCGCCGAGTCGATCTCGAACCCGAGCGCGTGCGGCACCGAGTTCAGCGCCACCGGCAGGCCGACGATCAGGATCGCACCGAGATAATTGCCGAGGATCGACCCCAGCCCGCCGATGATCGCGATGAAAAGCACCCGGAACGACAGCGGAATGTCGAAAAGGTTGGGTTCGGCGGCGCCGCGCCACATGAAGACGAAAAGCGCCCCCGCGACCCCGACGATGTAGGACGATACGGCAAAGGCGGCGAGTTTCGATTTCATCAGGTTGATGCCGATCAGTTCGGCCGCGATGTCCATGTCGCGCGTCGCCTTCCAGGTCCGGCCCAGATTTCCCCGCGTCAGGTTGATGGACAGGCAGGTCAGCAGGCAGACCACGGAAAGCACAAGGTAGTATTGCGTCATCGACCCGGCCTGCGGCCCGGCGACGTAAATGCCGAACATGTCGAGATTGGGAACCTGGATCGCGCCGGAGGCGTTGTAATTGTAAAGCCAGGCCCATTTCTCGAACAGCCAGACAAGGAAGAACTGCGCCGCCAGGGTGGCGATGGCCAGGTAAAATCCCTTGATACGCAGGCTGGGAATGCCGAACACCACACCTACCCCGGCCGAAAAGACCCCCGACAGCAGAATCGCGATAACGGGGTTCATCCACGGCATCAGGGTGACCATCTTGTAGCAGGCATATGCCCCCACCCCCATGAAGGCCCCGGTTCCGAGGCTGAGCTGCCCGGCATATCCTGTCAGGATATTCAGGCCGAGCGCTGCCAGCGCATAGATCAGGATCGGCGTCAGGATGGTCTGAAAGGTGAACTCGCTCGCCGTCAGCGGAAAGATCACCCAGGCGCAGAGCAGGATAATCCCCATCAGGATGGCGTCCTGACGAATCGGGAAAACCGCCTGATCCTCGCGATAGCTTGTCTTGAACTGGCCAGCGGTACGGTAGAGCATCAGCTTTCAACCCCCGTTTCGGCATATTTGCCGGGCGCACGATCCTGCTCGGGCACGGCGCGTCTTGGCAGCCTGGCATAGCCGGTGCGCTCGCTGTGGCGGACCAGCCACATATATGCCCACAGCCCCGCTCCCGCCCCCAGCGCCGCCAGCAGCAGGGCGATTGTCGTCCGTCCGCTGCCGCCCGAGGTCAGCGCCAGACAGCCAAAGGCCCAGAAGCCCGCCCAGGCCACAACGTTGAGGATTGCGATCAGTTTCGACATGCCGGTCTTTTCCATTGAACTCGGAATTGCCTGCGGTCAGGCGAGGTTGGTGCGTGGAGCGATGCGGCCGCGGTCGGCATGCGGCCTCACACCCGCTCGATGATCTTCTCGCCGAACAGCCCCTGCGGGCGGAACAGCAGAACGATCAGCGCAAAGACATAGGCGAACCAGCTTTCGGTATTGCCCCCAAGCAGCGGTGCCCCCCAGTAGATTTCGAACAGCTTTTCCAGCATCCCGATCATCAGCCCGCCGATGATCGCACCCGAGATCGATTCGAGCCCGCCAAGCATCAGGACCGGCAGCGCCTTGTATGCGATGACCTCGAGCGCGAAGCTCACCCCGGCCCGGCTGCCCCAGGCGATGCCGGTGACCAGCGCGATGATCCCGGCAATGAACCAGACCAGCACCCAGATGGTCTGCAGGCTGATGCCCACCGACAACGCCGCCTGATGATCGTCGCCGAGCGCCCGGATTGCGCGCCCCATCCGCGTCCGGTTGAGAAAGGCCAGCAACAGGACCACCAGAAGCCCCGCCACGACAACGGTGGTGATGTCGATATCCTGCAGGATCAGCAGGCCGCCGAAGGGTTCGAGCACCACGTCGCCGGTCGGAATGCCAAGCTCGCTGGTGATCATCACCTTGTTTTCACCGCCGAATATGATCTCGCCGAAGCCGATCAGGAACAGCGTGATGCCGATTGTCGCCATGAACAGGATGATATCGGGCTGACCCACCAGCGGACGCAGGACAACGCGCTCGATAACAATGGCAAGCCCCAGCATGACCGCCAGCGTCAGCAGAACCGATACCCATGCCGGTATTCCCAGCTCGTGCAGGCCGACCAGCGTCAGCGCGGCGAAGACGACCATGATGCCCTGGGCAAAGTTGAAGATCCGGCTGGAGCGGTAAATCAGAACGAAACCCAGCGCGATCAGCGCGTAGAGCACACCCGAAACCAGCCCTTCCCACAGCACCTGCAGCAGGAAATCCGGCGCCCTGGCCATTTCGACGAACGGGGTGACGAATATCTCCTTCAGGAGGTTCATGCCGGTTCACCATGCGCCTGTCGGTTGCGGCAGCGATTGGCCGGGCCTTCCGATGCCTCTGGCATCATGCGAAAAACCGGCATCCGCCACCTTGCGTTGCCTTTGCGAAATAACCGCCCGCACCCTTGCGGTTTCACCACGGTCCAGCCTGCGCCATCCGGGGCGGGGGACATGATCGCATCACATGCACTCATGACGACACCCCCAGATAGGCGTCGATCACCTCCTGGTTGTTGCGAACCTCGTCCGGCGTTCCGTCACCGATCTTCTTGCCGTAATCCATCACGACAACCCGGTCGGAAAGGTCCATGACCACCCCCATGTCATGCTCGATCAGCGCGATTGTGGTGCCGAACTCGTCGTTTACATCGAGGATGAAGCGAGACATGTCTTCCTTCTCCTCGACATTCATGCCGGCCATCGGCTCGTCGAGAAGCAGCAGAGAGGGCTCGGCAGCCAGCGCGCGCGCCAGTTCGACCCGCTTCTTCATGCCATAGGGCAGCCGTCCGACCGGAGTCCTGCGGATCGCCTGGATTTCGAGAAAGTCGATGATCTTCTCGACCTGCTCGCGGTTGCGCACTTCTTCGCGCTCGGCCTTGCCCCACCACAGCGCCTGATCCCAGATCGTCGCCTTCATGTGGGTCAGACGTCCGGTCATCACGTTCTCAAGCACCGTCATCCCCTCGAACAGCGCGATGTTCTGAAAGGTCCGGCCAACCCCGAGCCGCGCAACCTCGTAGGGTTTCATTGGCGGGCGGAGTGCGCCCTTGTACCAGACCTCACCCTTCTGCGGGAGATAGAAGCCACTGATGATGTTCAGCATCGAGGATTTCCCGGCACCGTTCGGCCCGATGATGGCCCGGATCTCGCCCTCGCGGATATCGAACGAGATATCCCTGATCGCCACCACTCCGCCAAACCGCAGGGTGATGTTCTTCATCTCCATCAGCACGCCGCCGATCCGGCAACCGTCCGCGGTGGTGCTGGGGGCGCGGCTGTCAGTCATTCGGCGGCGATCCTCCGCTGCTGTGCCCCGGCGGTCGCCGCATTGACGATCTTCAGCTTCGCCGAGATCGCTCCCTTGCGCCCGTCTTCATAGGTGACCTCGGTGGTCGTCACGATACTGTCCGATCCGTCGTAAAGCGCGCCGATCAGATCGGCGTATTTCTCCTCGATGATGCGGCGGCGGACCTTGCGGGTCCGGGTCATCTCGCCGTCGTCGGCATCCAGTTCCTTGTGCAGCACCAGAAACCGGTGGATCTGGCAGTCGGACAACATGTCGTCCCTGGCCACCGAACGGTTGACCTCCTCCACATGGGCCCTGATCGTCTCGAGCACCTCCGGGTGGCCGGCCAGTTCCTGATACGAAGCATAGGCGATATTGTTGCGCTCGGCCCAGTTGCCCACCGCCGTCAGGTCGATGTTGACGAAGGCGGTGCATTGATCGCGTCCGTTGCCGAAAACCACCGCCTCGAGAATGTCGGGATAGAACTTGAGCTTGTTCTCGACGTATTTGGGGGCGAACATGTGCCCGCTGGCCATCCGGCCCACATCCTTTGCCCGGTCGATGATCCGCAGGTGCCCGGTCGATTCCTCGAAGAATCCGGCATCGCCGGTCGCCACCCAGCCTTCGGCATCCTTGGTCGATGCTGTGCTTTCGGGGTTTTTGTAGTATTCGACGAAGGTTCCGGGCGAGCGATAGAAAATCTCGCCCGTGTCGTCGATCCGGATCTCCACCCCCGGCGAGACAACCCCGACAGTATCGGCGCGCACCTCGTTGTCGGGCTGCTGGGCGATGAAGACCGACGCTTCGGTCTGACCGTAGAGCTGTTTCAGATTGATGCCGAGCGAGCGATAGAAATCGAATATCTCCGGTCCGATCGCCTCGCCGGCCGTATAGCCGACCCGCACCCGCGAAAACCCGAGGCTGTTCTTCAGCGGCCCGTAGATCAGGATATCGCCCGCCGCATAGCGCAGACGGTCGATCACCCCGACCTGCCTGCCATCGAGAATCGCCGGCCCTATGCGTCGCGCCAGCGCCATGTAATGGCGGAACAGCCATCGCTTGAAGGCGCTCGCATCCTCCATCCGGATCATCACCGATGTCAGTTGACCCTCGAAAACCCGGGGTGGCGCAAAATAATAGGTCGGTGCGATCTCGCGCAGGTCGGTCATCATCGTACCCGGGCTTTCCGGGCAGTTGACGCAGAAGCCGTTCCAATAGGCCTGCCCCATCGAGAAGATGAAATCGCCGACCCATGCCATTGGCAGATAGGCCAGAATCTCGTCTTTCGCGCTCAGATGGTCGAATGCGCTGGTGTTCTTCGATGTCTCGATGATGTTGCGGTTCGACAGTACCACGCCCTTGGGCTTGCCGGTGGTCCCCGACGTATAGAGCATGACACAGATCGAATCGTAATCCAGTTCCGCACGGCGGCGGCCCAGTTCGTCCTCGTGGCGGTAGTGCGAGGCTTTCCCTTCGTCACGGATGTCATGCAACCAGTTCAGATGCGCGTGGTCGTATTTCCGCATGCCCCGCTTGTCCTGATAGAGCAGGTGTTCGATCTCGTGCAGGTGCTCCTGCATGCCCAGCACCTTGTCCACCTGCTCCTGATCGCCGCCGACCACAAAACGCGCGCCGCACTGCTCCAGCACATAGGCCATCTCCTCGGTCACCGCCTCCTGATAGAGCGGAACGGGAATCGCGCCGCACATCTGGGCCGCGACCATCGACCAGTAGAGCGCCGGGCGGTTGCGGCCGATCACCGCCACACGATCGCCGCGCGCGATGCCAAGCGCCAGAAACCCAAGCGCCAGCCACTCGATCTCCTGCGCGGCCTCCGACCAGGTCCAGCTTTGCCAGATGCCATATTCCTTTTCGCGATAGGCGGGCCGGCTTCCGAACACCTGAGCATTGCGCCGCAGGAGCGCGGGAACCGAACACAGATCACCCGTGGGTGTTGCTGTCGCGTTCAATGATGTCCTCCCCTGGTGCAGTCAGCACCCGGCCGCGCGGGCCGATCCGCTACTATAGGGCGGGGAGCCGGCCATCCGTCAAACGTTTTTTGAACACTTGTTCAAATCTTCCGGTTTCCGCCGCTTTCATTGCAATGGCAGCATGATCGCGGCAGTGCAGCGAAGATTCGTCACCGAATGCCGAACCGTCCGGCTGCCATGCGATCCGGGAGGGTCAGTCCCGCACGCGCAGGTGATCCTCGGCATCGGCGACGTTGATGCCAAGCGCATCCATTCCGTCTTCGAGGAACGTCACCAGTTCCGGCATGCCGGCCAGATAATCCTCGGTCGGGGCGACGCGTTCCTGACGGGCGTAATCCTGCGCCTCGTCCAGTTCGTCGGCCGAGAAACTCTCGCGCCCGATCCAGACCAGCGCCACAAGGCTCACCTGCTCGTCCTCGTTCAGTCCGGAAATGTAGTCGCGCACATGCGGATTGTCCGAACCGTTTTCACGGGCAAGCGCGATGATCCTGACGACCTTTCCAATGCTGATATCGAGCATGGACTCCCCCCGGCTGCTGTTTTCTCCACTCTCGCGGGACGCGGTGCTGCTGGCAAGTGGCAAGAAGCGCGCAATCGCTGCCGGTTTGCGACTGCAGCAGTTTTTCCGACCCCCCCGAAGTGACGACGGTGTCGCGGATTCAGCCGTTCTGCCGGACGATCTTGACCGGGCCGCGATTTTCGGGCGGCACGGCCAGCGCCTCGGGTGGCGGATCGAACTCGAACTCGTCGAGCCGCCGCGCCCGCTTGCCCGCCTTGTCGGCCGAAATCCTGATTTCGTCGATATCCCTGGCGGCGAGGGCAAAATGCTTGTCGAGGTTGCCCACCCGCGTCACCAGCCGGTCGACATCGCCCCCCAGCAGTGCAAGCTCCTTGCGGATCGCGCCGGCCTGTTCGCGCATCCGCGCATCCTTGAGCACCGCCCGCATGGTGTTGAGCGTCGCCATGCAGGTAGTGGGCGAGACGATCCACACCCGTGCCGCGAAGCCCTCGCGCACAAGATCGGGGAAACTGGCGTGCAATTCGGCGTAGACCGCTTCGGAGGGCAAAAACATCAGCGCGCCATCGGCGGTTTCACCTTCGATCAGGTATCTTTCGGAAATCGCCCGGATATGCGCCCGCACGGCGGCGCGCATCGCCTTGGCGGCCTCGCTTTTCTCCCACTGGGTGGCGGCGTTGCGCAACGCCTCATAGGGCTCCAGCGGAAATTTGCTGTCGATCACGATCGGTCCGGGCGGGTTCGGCAGTTTTATCAGGCAATCGGCCCGCCTGCCGTTCGAAAGCGTCACCTGCCATTCATAACTGCCCGCCGGCAGCGCCTTTGCCACAATGTCGTGAAGCTGAATCTCACCGAACGCGCCGCGTGTCTGCTTGTTCGACAGGATATCCTGCAGGCTCAGCACGTCGCCCGACAGCTTCTCGATCTTGGCCTGCGCCCTGTCGATGGTTTCGAGCCGCTGCTGCAACTCGCCAAGGCTGCGCGCGGTGCGGGTGGACGAACCCTGAAGGCTCTCCCCCATCCGCTCCGAAACCTCCGACAGGCGCTTTTCCATCAGTTCCAGCATCCGCAACTGCGCCTGCGCCTGCGCTTCGGACACATGGCTCAGCCCGCCGGCAAGCTGCTGCTGACCGTCCGAAAGGCCCTGCACCCGCTGCGACAGGGCACCGACCTGCTGCATGACCGGCCCGGTCGCCTGCGCGGCGGCCCCGGCCCGGCGAACCGCAACGATCATCAGCGCCAGCAGC
>NZ_JBKEAE010000011.1:0-30196 GCF_047971885.1 Tropicimonas sp.
GTGGCGGTATGGCAGGAAAGCAGGGTGTCCGGAACGCCTGCCGCCCGTTTCATCCCTGCGTAGTCGGCAGTTTCCGTGACTTCGACTTCGAAGCCCCGGCTGCGGGCCTGATCGACCCACGCCCCGCAGCAGCCGCATCCGGGATCCTTGTGGACCTGAAGGATGGTATCGGCTCCGGCGGCCTGCGCCAGAACGGGCAGGCCGGCCGCGACGAGAAGGGCCGCGAAGGCCCGGATGGGGCGACGGTTCATTTCGGTTCGGTGCATGTTCGATGCTCCATGTCTGACGGTGCGCCAGACCTCTGGCGCGGATTCGCCGCCGGCGAGAGGCCGCGGCAAGGATGGAAATGTCAGGACCAGACGTGGCGCGGTGGCGGCCGGGGAACATCGGGCCGGGCGGCGGCGATGCCCCGGCGCGGCGGAACGGGTTCGTGAGGGGGCGTCGTGGCACAACAGGACGGGCGACCGAGCTCCGGCACGACCGCGATCAGACAGGCAGCGCAGGAATGATCCGGTGCCGGGCCGGCGGCAGGGCAACGATTATCGGTTCCGCCTGCGTGATACGCGGCAGCGGCTTGCATCTCCGCCCCCTCCGGAACGACCAGGTGGGTTGCGCCGAGCGAAAGGCCTCCGACAAGCAGGCAAAGACAGAATGCCAGCAAAACCCTCATATGCCGCGCGGCGCCCCTCAGCAGTTTGTCCGCCGGCACTATTGCGCTGCCGGCGGGCGGGTTCAATGGGATGAGGCAGGGGCATGTGCGCCACCGTGCCTAGTCTTCCCAGTAGACGGCTGTCAGATCGTTGGTCTGTGTCGGCGCATTTTCCCACAGGCCATGGATTTTTGCGTTCGCGACACCGGTTTTCGCCAGTTGGAACAGATAGGCGTTCACATAATCGTCAGCGATGATCTGCTGCGCCCGTTTCTGCAATTCGCTGCGCCGCGCACTGTCCGTCGTCTGATCAAGCTCTGTCATCAGCGCCCGGAAATCCGGATTGTCATACTGGAAATAGTAATCCGGCCGCGCGTAGATGTTGATATCGGCGGGTTCGGTGTGACTGACGATCGTCAGGTCGAAATCCTTGCCCTTGAACACCTGTTCCAGCCATTGCGCCCATTCGAGGTTGGAAATCTCGGTTTCGATGCCGGCATTGCGCAATTGCGCCGCCACGATTTCGCCGCCGCGACGGGCATAGGAGGGCGGTGGCAGGGCAAGGCGCAGCTTCAGGCCGGTCTGGCCCGCCTCCTCCAGCAGCGCCTTCGATCGTTCGGGGTCATAGGCCGACTGTCCGGTCAGATCGACGTAGTCGGGGTTGTGCGGCGCGAAATGGGTGCCGATGGGGGTGCCGTAGCCGAACATCGCCCCGTCGACGATTTCCTGCCGGTTGATCGCATGGGCGATTGCCGCGCGCACGCGGATATCGTCGAGCGGCGGCCGCTTGTTGTTCATCGCCAGAATCGTCTCGCCCTCGGTCGAACCGACGATGACGCGGAACATCGGGTTTGCAGCGAACTGCGCCAGCGTCTCGGGGGCGGGAAAATTGGGATATGCGTCGATTTCTCCGGCCATCATCGCCGCAAAGGCTGCATTCGGGTCGGCGATGAACCTGAAGGTGGCTTTGGCCAGCGCCGGCTCCTCGCCCCAGTAATCGTCGTTGCGGACAAGCTCGACCGAATCGCCCTGCGTCCATTTCGAGAAGACAAACGGCCCGGTGCCGACCGGACGGGTTGCGGCATCGGCAATGCTCTCGGGGGCGACGATCACAGCATCGCCCCAGGCCATCTTGAACGGAAACGCGCCGTCGGGCGCCCTGAGCGTGACGCGGACGGTCCGCGGGTCCACCGCCTCGACGCTTTCGATGCCGGCAAACAGCGCCTTCTGGGCATTGGTCGAATCGTCGGCACGGGCGCGGTCGAGGGTAAATTTCACGTCCTCTGCGTCCATCGCGGTTCCATCGTGGAACTTCACGCCGTCGTGCAGGTGGAAGGTGTAGACGGCGCCTCCCTCGGATGCCTCCCAGCTTGCCGCGAGGCCCGGAACGATCGAACCATCGGGCGCGAAGCGGGTCAGTCCCTCGAAGATATTGGTGGTGACCACCTCGTCGATGGCGGCGGCGGCGCCGCCGGTGGGGTCGAGATTCGGCGGCTCAAGCACCATTCCGATGGTGATGTCGTCCTGCGCGGCCAGCGCGGCCGTGCCCAGCAGCGCCAGCATGGTGCCGAATGCGAGGCGGTTGAACATGAAGCAACTCCCTGATGCGGTTTTCCGCAGACTACAGGGAAGGAGGCTGCATGTGCAGCAAAAATCCACCTGCCATCGCGGTCCCGGGCACTTGGTACCGGTGCTGCCCCGAGATGTCCGCCAGAAGCGGCCGACAGGCGAATGCACAAGCGGAGGACGCAATTGGTCGCAGGAGGCGTCAACAGCCGGAATCGGCCGTTTCGCCCCGTCCAGAGCCGTGTTCAGGGCAAATCCGGCGCAAAATATTCAAATTACGGCATCCTTGGGCGCGGCACCGGGGCCTGTGGCACCATGTCGGCGTGAATTCGCTTCGTTCCGGCGCGTACATTTTTGGCGAAACCGGTCGGATTTCCGACTCTGGCAAACCGTCCGAAATTGGTCGGCGGGTATGCCCGGGTGGTATTGCAAGCCCGACCGCAAAGCGACGACCGATGACTGACGAACTTATTCCCGCATGGGTCGATGGGGCCCTGCAACCTGTCGAGAAGCTGCAGGTCCACCGTCTGGGCCTGCGGCACAAGGCGGTATCGGTCTTTCTGATGGATGGCGAAAACCTGCTGCTGCAACGCCGGGCCTGGTCGAAATACCATTCGCCGGGGTTGTGGGCGAATACCTGTTGCACCCATCCCCGCTGGGGCGAAGCGGCCTCGGATTGCGCAGTGCGGCGGCTGAGCCAGGAACTGGGCATTACCGGGGTATTCCCGGCACATCGCGACCGGGTGGAATATCGGGCCGATGTAGGCAGCGGCATGATCGAGCACGAGGTGGTCGATATCTTCGTCGCCATGGTCGAGCGGAAAATGAA
Organism: Tropicimonas sp.; assembly: GCF_047971885.1. Taxonomy (NCBI): domain Bacteria; kingdom Pseudomonadati; phylum Pseudomonadota; class Alphaproteobacteria; order Rhodobacterales; family Roseobacteraceae; genus Tropicimonas; species Tropicimonas sp. The sequence goes on from NZ_JBKEAE010000011.1 coordinate 3,045, forward strand.
GGTCACCCCGAACCCGGACGAGGTGGCGCAGGTCGAATGGGTCGGCCTTTACGACGTGGCGGCGGAGATCGCGCGCCGGCCGCACCGGTTCACCGCCTGGCTGCGGATCTATCTTCAGGAACATCGCGAGCGGATCTTCGGCGCACTGCTGCAATGGTAGCCGTATCGCACCGGAAGGCCGCTACGGCAGGATGAAGCGGAAGCGCGTGATCTGCTCCCACGCCTGTCCCGGATCGAGCCTGGCCGACGGGAAATCGGGGTTGTTCGGCGCATCCGGCCAGAGCTGGGTTTCGATCGCCACCCCCGCGCGCGGGCCGTAGCTGCGCCCGCCGAGCCCGGGAACTCCCTGTCGGGGCAGATGGCGCCCGTCGTATATCTGAACGCCCGGTTCGGTGGTTGCCATCTCCATTCCCACCCCGTCGGGCGAGGTCAGGCTTACCGCATGCGCCAGCGCACCGCGCCGGCGGGCAAGGCAGAAATTGTGATCGAGCGTGTCGCCCTCGGAAAGCACCCGCGCGGTGCGAAAATCGAACGGCGTGCCGTCGACGGCCAGAATCTCGCCGGTCACCATCGCGTCGGCGTCGGTCGGCAGATAGGCGTCTGCGTCGATCTTCAATTCGTGGAGGTGAAAGGTCGGGTCGGGCGACAGGTTCCAGTAGCTGTGGTTGGTCAGGTTCACCAGCGTCGGCGCATCGGTCCCGGCGCGCAGGGTCAGGGTCATGGCGGCGGCGTCGGAAAGCGCGAATTCGGCCTCGACCCGGCGGTTGCCGGGAAAGCCGCCCTCACCGTCGGCTGCGGTGGTCGACAGCAGCAGAAAGGTTGGTGTCATCTTCTCGACCGTCCAGACCTTTCGGCCGAGACCTGCCTTGCCGCCATGCAGCGCGTGGCCGCCGGCGCCGTTGGGCTCGAATGTCAGCGTCTGGCCATCCAGCCCGGCGGTGGCGCCGGAAATCCGGTTGGCGACCGGTCCGGCGATGGAGCCGAAATGCAGCAGCGGTCCGCCCGGCTCGTAATCGGCGACGCGCGGGCTGCCGAGGGTCAGGGAACGATCGAGCCCGTGAAGCCGCAGGTCCTGAAGCGTTGCGCCAAACGTCAGGATGCTGGCGCGGAGCACGCCGTTGTCGAGCGTGATGCGTTCCACCGGCAGGCCGGTGGCGGTGGTGCCGAAGTTCTCGCGGCTCATGGCCGATCCTTTCAGTTCGTTCCTGCGTCCTTTGCCGGCAACGCACCCTACATCGCCACGCGATGCTCCGCCCTGCCGGTGCCTGCCCCGTCGACGGCAAAGGTCATGCCGCTTTGCGGGGCAGCGGCAAGCTCGGCGTCCGACAACCCCTCGGAGGCGGTTGTGCAGAACAGGGTGGTCAGATCCTCGCCGCCGAATGCCGGGCAGGTCGTCTTGAGCGCCGGAAACGCGATTTCGCGCAGGAACGCACCATCGCGACCGTAGGCGGCGACACGCCCCCTGCCCCATTGCGCGTTCCACAGGGCTCCCGCCGCATCCATGACCGCGCCGTCCGGGCTCCAATCGTCCTGCCGCATGTCGATAAATATCTCGGAGTCTCCCACCGGCCAACCGGTGGCGTCGTCGAGCCGGATCCTGCGGATCGCGCGTTCGCGCGAATCGGCGTAGCAGCCGAAGACGCCTTCGGGATCGAAGCAGATCGCGTTGGGCACTGTCAGGCCGGGAACGATCTTGCGCAACTCGCCCCGGTAATAGCGATAGATCGCACCCGCGCCGGGTTCGGATTTGAAGCCCATGGTTCCGATCCAGAACCCGCCCCACGGATCGGCGCGCCCGTCGTTCGAGCGTGTCGTCGGGTTTTCCGCGTCGAGGAAGGTGACATGCTCGGCCAGCCCCGCCCCCAGGTCGAAGGTGAAAAGCTCGCGCGACGAGGCCACCAGCAGCCTTGCGCCGTCGATCCAGCCGGCGGCGGTGACCGGATCGTCGAAATTCCACTGACGCGTCTTGCCGTTCTCCTGCGTCAGCAGGCGCCGGCCGGGGATGTCGAACCAGAAAAGCTGATTGCGGACCGGATGCCACAGCGGCCCCTCGCCAAGCTCGCAGCGGGTGGTGTCGAAAACGCTCATGAGATTGCCCTGTCGAAAGCTTCAACGATGTATCTGGCGCGGGCAAGGATCTCGCCCGCGTCCATGCCGGGCGCATAAAGCGCGCCGCCGATACCGAATCCGTCGGCGCCCGCGTCGATCCAGTCGGCGAAATTATCGGGCACGGCGCCGCCGACGGCAAAGACCTCGCAGACCTGTGGCAGAACCGCCCTCAGTGCCCGCAGACCCTCCGGCCCGATCAGCGAGCCGGGAAACAGCTTCAGTCCGTCGGCGCCCGCTTCCAGCGCGACGAATGCCTCGGTCGGGGTGAAGACGCCCGGCCACGAGGCCATGTCGAGCGCCTTGGTGGCGCGGATCACCTCGGGCACGCAATTGGGCGAGACGATCAGCGCCCCGCCGGCTTCGGCGACATCCTCGACCTGCTGGACGGTGAGCACCGTTCCCGCGCCGATCAGCGCCCGGTCGCCGGCCGACGCGACCATCTCCCGGATGCTGTCGAGCGGATCGGGTGAATTGAGCGGCACCTCGATGCGGTCGATCCCGGCGTCGATCAGCGCATGTGCCGCGGCGGCGGCCTCGGACGGTGTGATGCCACGCAGGATAGCGATCAGGTTTCGGCTCATGAATTGTACTCCGCAGAAAGCGCCCGCGCGGCGGCCAGCCCCTTCAGGACCATGCCATCCCCATCGGCGATGGTCGCCGTGACACCGAGTCCCGACAGCGCGGATGCGTAGAGTTTCGACAGACCGCGCGCGCCGACGATGGCAAGGTCCTGTCCCAGCCAGTAGGGCCGGGCCGAGGCAAGTTCCGCCCCGATCAGCAGGCCCGAAAGCCGGGCCCGCGCCGTGCCGGGCGCCAGCCCGTCGAGCAACCCCTCGGCGCGCAGCGAAAAGAGCTTCGCCGCAAGCCGTTCGGGGCGCGAAACGGTATCGGAAACCGCCTCGGAGAAGGCCGTCTCGTTCCAGTCTTCCGTGATGACCGAGTGGCGCAGGACCGTATGCCGCGAAATGGCGGCGAAAAGGTCACCGGTCATGCAGGTCTGGAAGCTGACGACCTCGCCGGCGCTGATATGCACCCATTTGGTGTGGGTACCGGGCAGGCAGATCACCCCGTCAAAGGCCGGGTTGAGCGACAGGAAGCCCGCGACCTGTGTTTCCTCGCCGCGCATCACATCGGCAGGGCGATGCTGGCAAAGCCCGCCGACAATGCGGAAGCCAAGCCGCGGGCTCAGCGTGGGCGCCCGGATCAGGGCCGGGTCGAGCGGGCGGCACGGGACCGGGCGATAGGCGGCCTCGGCCCAGCCCTGCCGCGCACCGACCATGCCGCAGGCGATGACATCCAGCGGTTCTTCATCATCCCCGACCTGCGGGATGATCAGTTCGAGAAAGGCCGTCTCGAACGCGCCGGGCGCCAGCGTGCCCATGCCCCGGTCCGACTGCACCTGCCAGAGCAGGCTGCCGCCCTCACCGATGCCCCATGCCCGCAGGGTCGAGGTGCCCCAGTCGACGGCGATCCACTCCACCGCCCCACTCATCCGGTTGTCACCACGCCGCCGTCGAGGACCAGCGCCTGCGCCGTCATCGCCGCCGAGGCTTCGGAGGCCAGAAACAGCACCCCGCCCACCATGTCGGCTGGTCGCAACGTCTTTTTCAGGCATTGCCGGTCCAGATGGGCCGCCATGCTGGCCGGTGTCAGCCAGTTTTCCAGTTGCCGGGCAGTCACCACCATGCCCGGCAGAACGGCGTTCACCCGAATGCCGTCCGGCCCGAATTCGCGCGCCAGCGTCCGCGTCAGCCCGGTAATTCCGGCGTTCGAGGTGATGTAGGGCGCATAGCCCTGATCGGCCATCATGTAACTGATCGACGACATGTTGATGATTGCGCCACCGCCCGTCTCGCGCATCGACGGGATCACCGCCTGCGCGGCAAAGAAATAGGGCTTGAGGTTAACCGCGATGGAGCCGTCCCAGAATTCCTCGCTGATGTCGAGCGTCGCGTGGCGCTGGTCGTTGGCGGCGTTGTTGACAAGAGCGCGGACCGGACCGTGCGCTGCGGCAGCTTTTGCGATGGCGGCGCGCAGCCGCTCGATATCGGTGATGTCGCAGGGGATGAACAGCGGCCGGCTACCGGTGGTTTTCTCCATCTCGTCGCAAAAGGCGCCGGCGTCCGATCGCTGGACGAATGCGACCCTCGCACCCTGTTGCAGGAACCCTTCGGTCAGCGCCGCGCCGATGCCCGAACCGCCACCGGTAATGAACACGGATGCGCCCGCCAGGTCGGGAAAGATCGGATGGCCGTTCATGTGCGGCTCCTTTCGGAAAGCGTTCGGGATTCACCTTGGGCGAGAAAACTCCCTGGAGCGGGCGGGCGCAACACCTTCCGGCATCGCCGGAGCCCGGTGCCGCGCGCCGCCGCTTCGGATTCTGCGCCGCAACATTGACGCACAGGTCGCCGCCCCCTTCGGGCTGTGTTTCCGTCCACAATCTTATCCACAGATTGTCGCCGCAGATCGCCAGCGAAATCCTCCGAAACGATTGGGATGCCCGCCTGCCCATCCCGGGCAAACAACATGATCATGTGGCTGCAACACATTAAGTATATGGAACTTAATATATCTGCGGACCGATTTCTACCGTAGCGTAATCCGGCCCGGGTCACCGGGTTTACGGCGCCAACAAGCAGGCGGCTCCCGGGCAATCACGAACCGGAAAGTTATGCACAGGTGTTGCCACGGGCGCCACGCATCCGCGGCAATGCCTGTGCAGCATGCGCGGCAGATCGTCGCCTTGCGCAGCCGGGTATCGGAAATTGCCGGCGGCAAAGGCGCGATTCCCGGTCTGACCGCGCATTCGCGGATTGCCACGGAAACGGGCTCCGCCGGGGCGCGGGCGAAAAACGCGGCGAAGCGCCCCGCCGCCCGCGTGCGCATTGCCTTGCCCTCCGGGTGGGCGCGGGGGTAGGTGGGAGGCAGGAATTTCCAGAGGCCCGACAATGCCGAACCCGTTGCACGACGCCCTGTTTGCACCCCGTATCGATCAGGAAACGGCTTTTCTCGTCATGGACGATGCCGACGACCTGACCCACGGCGCCTTTCTGCGCATGGCGGCCCGGTTCGCGCATGTGTTGCGCGACATGGGACTGGAGCCGGGCGACCGGCTTGCGGTGCAGGTCGACAAGTCGCCCGAGGCACTGGCGGTCTATGCCGCCTGCGTGATGGCCGGTGTCGTCTTCCTGCCGCTCAACACCGGGTATACGCCGCGCGAGGTCGAGTATTTCATCCGCGATTCCGGGGCAAAGATGGTGCTGGGCCGCGCCGGTGCGCGCGAGGCACTGCTGCGCGACTGCCAGCGGCTGGGGGTGCGGTTCGAGACGCTCGAGGCCGACGGCTCGGGCAGTTTTCCCGAGACGGCGACCTTCGCGCGGCACCATTTCGAGCCGGTCGGTCGCGCACCGGACGATCTGGCGGCTCTTCTCTACACGTCGGGCACCACCGGGCTGTCCAAGGGCGCGATGCTGACCCATCGCAACCTTCTGTCGAACGCCGGGGTACTGGCGGAATTCTGGCGTTTCACCCGCGACGACGTGCTGATCCATGCGCTGCCGATCTTCCATACCCATGGGCTTTTCGTGGCGACCAACATCATGCTTCTGTCCGGCGGGCCGATGATCTTCCTGCCCCGGTTCCGCCCCGCCGAGGTACGCGCGCTGCTGCCGGGCGCAACTGCCCTGATGGGGGTGCCGACCTTCTATACCCGCCTGCTCGACGATCCGGAATTCTCGCGCGGGGATTGCCGCAACATGCGGCTTTTCATTTCCGGATCGGCGCCGCTTCTGCCCGAGACCTTCAGGACATTCGAGGCACGCACCGGCCACCGCATCGTCGAGCGTTACGGGCTGACCGAAACCAGCATGAATACCTCGAACCCCGTCGAGGGCGAGCGGCGGCCGGGAACGGTGGGCGTTCCGCTGCCCGGGGTCGATCTGAAGATCACCGATCCCGACAGCGGCGCTGCCCTGCCCGAGGGCGAGGTCGGCATGATCGAGGTGCGCGGCCCCAATGTGTTCGCCGGGTACTGGCAGATGCCCGACAAGACGGCCGAGGAACTGCGCCCCGACGGGTTCTTCATTACCGGCGATCTGGGCGTGCAGGCAGGGGACGGCTACGTCACCATTGTCGGGCGCGGCAAGGATCTGATCATCTCGGGCGGGTTCAACATCTACCCCCGCGATGTCGAGCAGGTGCTGGACGCACAGCCCGGCGTGCTGGAAAGCGCGGTGATCGGCGCGCCGCATCCGGACATGGGCGAGGGCGTGGTCGCGGTGCTGGTGCCCGAGCCGGGCGCGATGCTCGACGTGGCGACCATCGAGGCGGAAATCAGCGGCCCTCTGGCCCGTTTCAAGCAGCCGCGCCACTATGTCGTCATCGACGAACTGCCGCGTAATTCGATGGGCAAGGTGCAGAAAAAGGCGCTGCGCGATCTTTATGCGGGCGTCTTCGCCGATGTCTCCTGACCCCGCCGCGTACCGCAGGAGGGCCGGTTGAGGCCGCTCGGCGAACGATACCCGTCTATTCCCTATCTCGCGGAGCGGGCAAGGCGGCGGATGCCGTTCTTCGCATGGGAATACCTTGCCAGCGGCACAGGGAGCGAAAGGCTGGTCGCGCGCAACCGTGCGGCGCTCGACGCGGTGGAACTGGTTCCGCGCGTGCTGAAGGGGCGTTTTACCCCCGATCTTTCGACCGAGCTTTTCGGCCGCCGCTATTCGGTTCCCTTCGGGGCGGCGCCGGTCGGGCTTTCGGGGCTGATGTGGCCGGGAAGCGAGCGCATGATCGCCCGCACCGCCGCGAAGCGGGCGATGCCCTATTGCCTGTCGACGGTGGCCAACGAATCGCCCGAGGCGATCGGGCCGCTGTGCGGCGGCAACGGCTGGTTCCAGCTTTATACACCGATCGACCCGGATATCCGCGCCGATCTGCTGAAACGCGCCCATGACAGCGGCTTCGGCACGCTGGTCGTTACCGTCGACGTTCCGGTGGGCAGTCGCCGCGAGCGGCAACTGGTGGCCGGCGTCTCGGTGCCGCCACGCTTCGGCCCGCTGACGCTCTATCGTGCCGCGATACGGCCGCGCTGGTCGTTCGAGACGCTTGTCCACGGGCTGCCGCAGTTCCGGACGCTGGCGAAATACGTGGAGTCCGGCACGTTCGCCGGTGCGGCGCGCCATGTCGGCAAGGTAATCGACGGCCGCCCGGACTGGGACATGCTGGATGCGATGCGCAACGCCTGGCCGGGCCATTTCGTCATCAAGGGTATCCTCGCGCCCGAGGATGCGCGCCGGGCGGTCAGGATGGGCGCCGACGGGATCGTCGTTTCGAACCACGGCGGGCGGCAGTTCGACGCTGCCCCCGCCGCGATCGACGCCTTGCCGCAGGTCGCGCGCGAGGTGGGCGGCAGGCTCAGGGTACTGTTCGACAGCGGTATCGAAGGCGGGCTGGACATCCTGCGCGCCCTGTCGCGCGGGGCGGATTTCTGCCTGCTGGGGCGCGCCTTTCTCTATGCGACCGCCGCTGTCGGCAAGCGCGGACCCGATCTTGCCTATGACATCCTGCGCACCGATCTGGAAACCAACATGATCCAGTTCGGCGCCGGGAATTGCGACGCGATGCGCCCGCCGTGGCACCCCGCCGCAACCGCGCGCGCTGCCGCATCCCAGCGCGGCGACGCGGCCGGCCAGGTCTCGCCGAAAGGCTGAGGCCGCTGCGGTTTCTGTTCATTTTCCGCCGTATCTGGCATAGCCTCGGAGCGATGGTGCCGCCCTCCTGCGGTGCGCGTGGATACGGGAGCGAACGATGAGACACCTTGCCTTTGCGCTTGCCGGCTTTGCCGCCCTTGCAGCATGCGAGCCCCCCGCCCACGGCGGCACGGGTTCCACCCAGAGCGGCGAGCCACTGACCGGGGAAATCAACATCAGCGAGGCAACCAGCCTCAACGAGGTGATCATTCGCGGCGAGAACTGGTCCTGTACCGGGAAATACGACCGCTACATGGGGACCGACACTGCGCGCAACTTCCCGCTCGACTGTACGGACGAAACCTCGGGGGCGGCGACAATCACCGCCTATCCCGACAGTTTCCGCTCCATCGTCGCCTTCCGGCTTGCCAACGGAACGGCGGGCCGGGTGGGTTTCAACGGGATCAACTGAGCGGTACGCGCCGGCAGGTCGATTCCTGCCTCAGTATGTGCCCTCGTAGATCGCGCACAGCGATTCGTGATCGAACAGCGACGAAACCGAGGTGCCGTTCCAGATGTTGAGAATCGCCTGCGCGAGCATCGGCGCCGTCGGTACGATGCGAATGTTCTTGGCCTTGCGCACAGCGTCGGACGGTTCGATCGAATCGGTGATGACAAGCGATTTCATCGAGGATTTCGTGATCCGCTCGACCGCAGGGCCGCTCAGCACCCCGTGGGTGATGTAGGAGTGAACCTCCTTCGCCCCGGCTTCGAGCAGCACATCGGCGGCCTTGCACAGCGTTCCGGCGGTATCGCAGATGTCGTCGACGATGATGCAGGTCTGGCCCGTCACATCGCCGATCACCGTCATCTCGGCCACTTCACCGGCCTTTTCGCGGCGCTTGTCGACAATCGCCAGCGCGCAGCCGATCCGCTGGGCAAGCTCGCGCGCGCGCCCCACCCCGCCGACATCCGGCGAAACCACCGTTACCTTGTCGAGCTTCTTGAACTGGTGCCTGATATCGAGCGCAAAGATCGGCGCGGCATAGAGGTTGTCGACCGGAATGTCGAAAAATCCCTGGATCTGGGTTGCATGCAGATCCAGCGTCAGAACGCGGTCGATCCCCGAGACGGCGATCATGTTTGCCACCAGCTTGGCCGAGATCGGCGTGCGGGCCTTGGCGCGGCGATCCTGCCGGGCATAGCCGAAATAGGGGATCACGGCGGTGATCCGTGCCGCCGAAGACCGTCGCAGCGCATCCGACATGATGAGCAGTTCCATCAGGTTGTCGTTGGCCGGGTTCGATGTGGACTGGATGATGAACATGTCCTCGCCGCGGACATTTTCGAAAACTTCGACAAAAATTTCCTGATCGTTGAAACGTTCCACTCGGGCATCGACAAGACCGACTGACATGCCGCGGCTCATCGATACCCGGCGCGAGATTGCCTGGGCGAGGCGCCGGTTCGAATTGCCCGAAATCAGTTTCGGCTGGGTCTGGTGCGGGATCATGGGTTGGCTCCGGATGTACGGATTTGTGACAGGGGAGTAACGGTTGTTGCCCTAGCGCACAGCGCAGGTTTTGGAAACCTCCGCCATGCGCCGAAGGGATGCCGCGCCGGCGGGGTGTTGCCGGCGGGCTTTCGCCGGCCACCATTGCCAATCGGGCGCGGGCGGTTAGGCTGGCGCCGGGAAACGGAGGCCGCCATGGCGCATATCGACTATTTCTTCTCGACCCTTTCGCCCTTTACCTACCTTGCCGGCGACCGCCTCGAGGCGCTTGCGGAGCGCCACGGCGCGACAATCGGCTACAGACCCTTCGACATCATGGCGGTTTTCGCGCGCACCGGAACGCCCCCGCCCGGCGAGCGGCATCCCTCGCGGCAGGAATACCGGCTTCAGGAGCTCAGGCGCGGCGCGCTCAAGGCCGGGTTGCCGATCAATCTGCGCCCGGCGCATTTCCCAACCAATGCCGCGCCGTCCTCCTATGCGATCATCGCGGCGCAGGCATCGGGCGGAAACGTCGGCCCGCTGGTGCGCAATTTCCTGCGCGCCGTCTGGGCCGAGGACAGGGACATCGCCGCGGACGACGTTGTACGCGCCTGCCTTGCCGATGCGGGCTTCGACCCGAGCCTTGCCGATTCCGGGCTGCTGACCGGGGCCGAGGCCTATGCCGCAAACACCGAGGAGGCGCTGAACCGGGGTGTCTTCGGCGCGCCCTTCTATATAACCGATACCGACGAGCGGTTCTGGGGACAGGACAGGATCGCCGATCTCGACGCGCATCTCGCCGGCAGGCTCTGAACGGACAGGCGGATTCAGACCGCCGCGCGGAAACCCAGCTCGTCATAGGCCCTGTCGTAGGCGGCGATCAGTTTCCGGTCGACCGTCAGGTTCAGGGCATGGATGGTGTCGCATTTGCTTTCGTCGGCGAAGTCGACCATGACGATATTGGGCAGGAACGCCTTCATCCGCCGCTGGTAGGTGCCGCCGAACTGTTCCCTGTACGCCATCGCCTTGATCCGGTCGCGGGCAAGCTGGGTTCTGATCGCGGCTTCGAGCCCGCAATTCCACAACTCCTGCATGCGCCGTACGTTGCTGTCTTTCCACATGTAACTGTCGCGGTGCCTGATGCTTGCGGTCAGCCCGGTGCTGGTCCAGTACATCATGCCCAGAACGTTGGCGGCATCGTCTGTGGCGCATTGCGCCATCTGCAACATGATCTTGCGCTGCTTGTCGATATTGTCCCGCACCTTGTACTTGTAGGCCTTGTCGGGAAGCGAGGTGCCGCCCTTGCCGATGTATTGCAGGCCACACCAGGCGGGGTCATAGGGCTTGGGCTGGCCGTCGTCGCCCTTGAGGCTGCGAAAGCCCAGAATGCCGTCTTCGGGTCTGGCGCCGGCAATCTGTCCCAGCCCCTTTTCGCCGTCGGGGAACACGCAGACGACCTTTCCCGAAAGCTCGTCGAGCGTCACCTTGCCGAACTCGTTGCCACGGCCCGAAGTGAAGATTCTCCGGCCCAGGATCGAGGTGCAGTAATCCGCGATCAACTGATAGTTCTCGCATTTATCGAACTTGAAGATCAGGAACTCTCCGCTGTCGCGGACAAAGGCCCGGGCCTGTTTCAGCATGTCCGACAGCTTCAGCCCGAAGGTGCCGAGCGCCATGAAGCGGCGAAGCCTGACATCGTCGTAATCTTCGCCGGTATGGGTGCTGGTCGCGTCGATTTTTTTCGCCCTGCCCGTGCTGCCGTGATAGCCGACGAGCGATCCGCCACCCGGGCCTGTCCGACCGATGATACGCAGGTCGAAAAGGCGCACGCCGCATCTTGCCTGCTCGCCGATGGTCTTGTTCTGGGTGCGGGAGTTCCACTTGCCGCCGGTGATCGAGGCGTCGTGGCTGCCGGCGAAGACGATGCTGGAAATGCGCCGGTCTCCCCCAAGGTCCATGTATCTGATCGGCATCGCAGCCTCCTGACAGTCGGTGGAATCTCCATCCTTCCGGCTGGAGCCGCTCCGCTGCGGATTCGCGTATGCACTCCCGACACGAAATGCCCGGATCTGGCCAGCGGCATGGTTTGAACTGAAAACAGCACTAATATACAGAAAGTGTAGCAATTCATCCCTGATCGGACAACAATAATTGGTCGGCGTTGTCGCCGCCCGTATTCCGCGAATATTCAAAAACGCTCAACATCTTCCGCTCCTACCGGCCACGCGATGGCGGGTCGGCAGGCGGGCATCCGGGCGTCGGGGCGCCACTGAGCGACAGGTCGGCGAATCCGACCCGTCCTGTGCGCGTCCATTGCGCACCGGCCAAATCATCGCACGCCGTGTTATGCTTCGGATGTAGCCTGTCGATTCCCTCATGCTGCACCACAAACATCCCTCCGCGCTGGCGCTATCCGCAGCCGGCAGGATCTGTAACAGGAGAGTTGGTGTGATCGATCCGAAAACAAGGTACACTTCTCGTGTCATGCTCGCGGCAGCGGGAGCATTGCTTGCAACAGCGGTATTCGCTCAGGATGCTCCGGCGGACGGAACCGTGCTTCCGCTGCCGCCCGCCGAATTCAAGGGCACGATCGGGAAGACGTTCGAGGATTCGAGGCAGGATTACCCCCAGCCGGTTGCTCCGCCAGCCGGCGCGCCCAACGTGGTGGTGATCCTGATCGACGATCTCGGATTCGGCCAACCCGGCACATTCGGCGGGCCGGTTCCGACGCCTGCGATGGACAGGCTCGCCGAGGAGGGTCTGCGCTATACCCGGATGCACACGACGGCAATCTGCTCGCCGACCCGGGCGGCGCTGCTGACCGGGCGCAACCATCACGAGGTCGGCTTCGGTACGATCACCGAGCTTTCGACCGGCTTTCCGGGCTATAACAGCCTGTGGCCCCGCAGTACCGCCAGTATCGCCGAGATGCTCAAGGACAACGGATATTCGACTGCGGGCTTTGGCAAATGGCACAATACGCCGGATTGGGAGACATCGCCGATCGGCCCGTTCGACCATTGGCCGACGAATCTCGGTTTCGAGTACTGGTATGGCTTCCACGGCGGCGAGACGAGCCAGTGGGAGCCGCAGCTTTTTCGGGGCACCACCCCGGTTGAGCCGGGCAAGCGCCCCGAGGACGGCTATAACCTGAACGTCGATCTGGCCGATGACGCGATAGACTGGATCAACCGCCAGCAGTCGATTTCGCCGGACAAGCCGTTTTTCGTGTATTTCGCAACCGGCGCGACGCATGCGCCCCTGCATGCACCCAGGAACTGGATCGACAGATTCAGCGGCCAGTTCGACCAGGGTTGGGACAAGGTGCGCGAGGAAACCCTCGACCGGCAGAAAAAGCTTGGCCTGGTTCCCGGGAATACGGTGCTGACCCCGCGGCCGAAGGAAATCGACAGCTGGGATACGCTCGACGCCGATGCCAGACGGCTCTTTGCCCGCCATCAGGAGGTGTTTGCGGGCTTTCTCGCCCAGACCGATCACGAGGTCGGGCGGCTGATCGACGCGATCCATGCCCTTCCCGACAGCGACAACACGCTGATCTTCCTCATCGCGGGCGACAATGGCCCCAGCCCCGAGGGCAGCCCGACCGGAACGCTCAACAACATCATGACCCAGAACGGCATTCCGGACACGGTCGAGGGGCAATTACCCAGCATCGACGAGATCGGAGGGCCCGAGCACGAGAACCACTATCCGGTCGGCTGGGCCTGGGCCGGTTCTTCGCCCTTCCAGTGGATGAAGCGCGTCCCGTCGCATTTTGGCGGAACCCGCAATGGCATGATCGTTTCCTGGCCGGCGAATATTTCCGACAACGGCGGCATCCGCACCCAGTTCCACCACGTCGTCGATATCGCACCGACGATTCTGGCAGCGGCCGGTCTGAAGGAGCCGAAAGTGGTAAACGGCACCGGGCAGACACCGATCGAGGGTGTCAGCATGAACTATACCTTTGCCGACGCGAATGCGCCGGGCACCCGCCATACGCAGTATTTCGAGACCGGCGGCCATCGCGCCATCTATCACGACGGCTGGGTCGCTGCCTCGTTCCATGGCGTCCCGTGGCTGCTGACCGGATCGGTCGGCTTCGACAACAATCCATGGACCCTCTACAATATCGAGGAGGATTTCTCGCAATCCAGGGATCTGGCTGCCGAGAATCCGGAGAAACTTGAGGAATTGAAGAAGCTTTTCGACGAGGAGGCGGCGCGCAATCAGGTTTTCCCGCTGGATGACCGTTTTGCCGAGCGGGCGCGCAACCCCGAGCGGCCGTCCTTCATCCGCGGCAAGACCAGCTTCTCGTATTCCTCGGGGACGGTACGTATCCCCGAGGGCAACGCCCCGCCGATCTATCAGGCCTCGCATGTGATCACAGCCGAGATCGAGGTTCCCGAGGGCGGCGCGGAAGGGGTCATCGTCGCCGAGGGCGGCGCATCGGGCGGGTATTCGCTGTTTCTTGAAAAGGGCGTGCCGGTCTACGAATACAACTTCTTCGGCCAGGAAACCTATCGCGTCGCCGGCAACGAGGCTCTGGCGCCGGGCAGGCATACCATCGTGCTCGATTACCGGCAGAGTCCTTTCGAGGCAGGCAAGGACGTGACAGGCGGCCCGGCGACGCTCAGCGTGGATGGTGCCGAAGTTGCGACGGGCGACATCGGCAAGGTCGTGCCGGTGCGCTTCTCGGCCACCGAGAAACTGGACATCGGCACCGACCTTGGCGCGACGGTGTCGAAATCCTACCGCGATCGGGCGCCCTTTGCCTTCACCGGCACCATCGGGAAGGTCAGCTTCGACATGAAATGATCCCGGGCGTTAAACACCTCCGGCAATACGGGGGAGTTTGCGGTCCCCGGATACCGTCTCCGCTTCACCGCCGTCAGATGCGGCACCTGTTGGGGGCCGGACCGCACGAGACCGCGCCGTGGCCGGGCAGCGCTCGCCGGGCAATTTGCATTCGACCTGGCGGACAGGTGCGGTCCGGCCATGAATGGCCGGCCTCCGGATCAGGCGCCGCGGGCGTATATCTCGCGAATCTGGTCGGCGTATTCCGCGACCACCCGTTCGCGGCGCAACTTCAGGGTCGGGGTCAGCAGCCGGCGTTCGATGGTCCATTCGTCGAGCGTGGCGTGATAGGCGCGGATCTGCTGATAGGCCGGGAAGCCCGCGAGGTGCCGCCTGATCCGCGGCAGGATGATCTTTTCGGCCGCAGGCGTGTTCGGCCGTTCGGGGTTCAGGTCGTGCGCGCCGGCAAGGTCGTTCCACTCGTCGCGGTTCAGCACCGCCAGCAGCGCCAGAAACGGCCGGCCATCGCCGACGGTGCAGACCTGATCGAACAGCGGGTCGGCCTCGAGCCCCTCCTCGATCGGTACGGGATTGACGTTCTCGCCGTTCGACATGACGAGAATGTGCTTGAGCCTGCCGGCGATGGTCACGCGCCCGCCGTCCAGCCGCCCGAGATCGCCTGTCCTCAGCCAGCCATCGGGCGTGAAGGCGCCGACGGTCGCGTCCTCGCGGTGCCAGTAGCCCGACATGACGCCGGGAGAGCGCACCTGCAATTCATCATCCTCGCCCAGCCGGGTCTCGATTCCCGGTAGCGGAAAGCCCACCGTACCGGGCACGTATTCGGGGCAGGTCGAGGCGGTGACGACCGGTCCGGCTTCGGTCAGCCCGTAACCCTCGACCATGGGAATACCGAGACCGATCAGCGCCTGACCGATCTCGGCGGGAAAGTTGGCCCCGCCCGAGACCGCCACCCGCAGCCTGCCGCCGAAGGCGGCGCGCACGCGGCGCGCGACGGTGGCCGCGAGAAGCGGCCATATCAGCCGGTCGAGAAAGCGCGGTGCCGGGGCAAGCCCGGCGCGCGCGGCAAAACGCTCCCACCCGATGCGCGCCGTCATGTCGAACAGGCGGAGCCGGAGCGGCCGGGCCGAGGCCGCGTGGCGGGCCGAATTGTAGATCGATTCGTAGAGGCGCGGCACCCCCATGATCGCGGTCGGCCGGATCGCGGTCAGATCCTGCCGCAGCCGCAAAAGCGATTGCGCATAGGCGACCGTCGCACCGCCCATGACCGCCAGCACATAGCCCATGGTGCGTTCGAAGGCGTGGGCCAGCGGCAGAACCGACAGGAACACATCGCCGGGAAGCGACGGAAACACCCGCGCCACACCGGCCGCATCCTCGAGGATCGCGCGATGGGTCAGTATGGCGCCCTTCGGATCGCCGGTCGTCCCCGAGGTGTAGATGAGCGCGGCGGGCAGGTCGGGCATATCGAGAGCAGCGGTTTCGATCCCCGCCGCATTCGCCAGCGCTTCTTCGAGCGGTCGGACCCGGTCATCGCCGGTATCGCCGGTTTCCTGAATCCACACCCTGTCGATGAACGAGGTATCGCTGAGCGCGCCCGCGATCGCCTGCCACCGCGCCAGGGTATCGACAAGGATCACGCGGGGCCGGGCATCGGCGATCAGGAACGCGGTGTTCGACAGCGCGTCGTTGGTATAAAGCGGTACGACCGGCAGGCCGAGCTTGCCCGCCCCCATGTCGAAACTCACCCAGTCGATGCAGTTCTGCAACAGCAGCGCCACCCGGTCGCCCACCGCAAGCCCCTCGCCGGAAAGGGCTGCGGCAAACCGATCCGCCCGCACCAGCGCCCCGTTCCAGGTGACCGATGTCCATTCCCGGGCGGTCCTGTCGTACTGGCGGAACGCCTCGGCCCCGCCGCTGCGACGGGCGCGTTCACGCAGAAGGCCGTAGAGCGTGCCGGCCTCCTGCACCGCGATCAGATCGGGCTGTTTCATGGGTCCTCCCGTTCAAGGTCGCGGCCGGCATCTCGCCCGCAGACGAACCATACTCCGCCCGTCCGGACAATGACCACCGGTCAAGGGTAACGGCATAGCTTTGTGCGGAAAACGCATAGCGGGATTGATCAGACTCGGAATTGTCGCCGGCGCCAACGCGACTATGTTCCCAAGTGAAAAGAGAGAGCGCTAACAACCTTTCCGAACAAGCGCTCAGAGGCCGGTCCGGCCGGACGCCGGACAAACACGAAAGACGAATGACATGACCTACGTTTCCGATGCCCCCCGCGCTCAGGCCGCCGTTTCCGCCAACTGGTTCGCCAATGCCGCCGAAAGCGTCAGGCTGGCCGTCAGGCGCCAGCGCGCCTATCGCCGGACACTGGCCGAGCTTTCGGCCCTGACCGACCGCGAGCTGGCCGACCTGAACATCTCGCGCCACTCGGTGCGCGACATCGCCCGCGAGGCGGCGCGCGCCGTCTGACGCGCAGCACCCGCACGGATCGAATTCCGGAAGGTCCTTCTCCTCCCTGATCTTCCGCGACATGACGGCGGCGCTACCTCCTCCCGGCGCCGCCGTCAACTTTTTCAGCGGATGCGCAAGCCCGTCGGGCTGTTCATGCCGGATCAGAGATCGCCTTCGATAAGGTAGTCTTCCCAGTCCTCTTCGGCGACATCCCATTCCGACAGCGTCTGGCCGCGAACCGA
This sequence comes from Tropicimonas sp., assembly GCF_047971885.1. Classification (NCBI taxonomy): domain Bacteria; kingdom Pseudomonadati; phylum Pseudomonadota; class Alphaproteobacteria; order Rhodobacterales; family Roseobacteraceae; genus Tropicimonas; species Tropicimonas sp. The sequence goes on from NZ_JBKEAE010000011.1 coordinate 19,844, forward strand.
CATGCCGGCGTCGTGCACTGTCCGGCGGCTGCCCGAAATCAGGTAGTGCCAGTTTTCGAGCGGCTTTCCCTCGGCCAGCAGGCGATAGGCGCAGCTTCTGGGCATCCAGTAGGCATTGGTGGCGATATTGCCGGGATCGAGCGTCACGCAATCGGGCACGAACTGATGGCGGATGTCGTAATGCGTACAGCGGCAGGTTTCGTCGTCGAGCAGCCGGCAGGCAATACGGGTATAGGCGACCTCGCGCGTATCCTCGTCTTCCAGCTTGTTCAGACAGCACTTGCCGCAACCATCGCACAGCGCCTCCCATTCGGCCGTGGTCATCCGGTCGAGCGGCACACTCTCCCAGAACCGGGGGCGTATCGCGTCGCGATCCGGCGTCTCCCGGAGTCTTCCGCCCGGTTTGCAGCTTCTGTCCATGGCCTGATTCCGGTTCATGAATTGTGTCGGTACCGCTTGGGGCCGCCAGCGGGGGCCTGTCAATCCGGCTCGGCGACCGGCCGGTACGGATCGGGCGTTGCCACGAGGATGCGCCGCGCCGCGGCGCTGTCCTCCTTCATCTGGGCGATCAATGCCTCGACACCGGCGAACCTGCGCTCCGGGCGCAGGTATTCGACCAGCCCGACCGACAGATGCTCGCCATAGAGATCGCCGTCGAAGTCGAAGATGTGGGTTTCGATATTGGGCTGGTTTTCTCCGAACATCGGGCGCACACCGACGGATGCGACACCATGGTAATGGCCGGCATACCGGCCGGTCACCACCTCGACCAGCACGGCATAGACCCCGTAGCGCGGCTGATGGATCGCTGAAATGTCCATGTTCGCGGTGGGAAAGCCCAGCTTGCGGCCGCGCTTTTCACCATGGATCACCGGCCCCTCGATCCGCTGCCAGTGCCCGAGCATGGCCGCGGCCTTGCGCGGCTCACCATCGCTCAGTGCCTTGCGGATCGCCGTCGATGAGACCCGCTCCGGACCGCGTTCCAGCCCGAGGAGCCGGGCAACCTCGACCGCAAAGCCGAACTGCGCACCAGCGGCGGTCAGGGTTGACACATCCCCGGTACGGCCCTTGCCATAGCGGAAGTCGGCACCGACGCTGACACCGCGCACGCCAAGCCCGTCCACCAGGACGCTTTGACAGAACTCCGTATCGGTCAGGCCGTAGAGCGGCTTGTCGAAGGGAAGCTGATAGAGGATATCGACCCCGACCCTTTCGAGCCGGTGCGCGCGCGCCTCGGCGTTCATCAGCCGGAAGGGCGGCTCGCCGGCGCGGAAAACCTCGCGCGGGTGCGGCTCGAAGGTCAGAACGGCCAGCGGCGCACCCAGCCGGCCGGCGGCGGCCCGCGTCATTTCCAGCACCCGCTGGTGGCCACGGTGCACGCCATCGAAATTGCCGATCGCCGCAAAGGCGCCGCGATCAGCTTCGGTAACCTGCAAAAGGGACGTGATCCGCTTCATGCGCCTCCCCTAGCTTCGGCGACGGGAGAGCGCAAGAAGGGCCGGCGAGGGGATAATCCGGGCAGGTCGCGTCCGCTGCCCGGATCGCCCGGCTTGATATTGCGGCGCGGCGCGCGTATGTGCATCCCCTGAACCATCAGCACGAAAAATCAGGCGGATCCATGACCAATCCTCTTCAGTTCATGCAGCAGGTACGTACCGAGGTTGGCAAGGTTGTCTGGCCGACGCGGCGCGAGGTGCTGACGACGACGTTCATGGTCATGGTGATAGCGACTCTGGCCGCCGTCTTCTTCTTTCTCGTCGATCTGATCATCCGCACCGGTCTTACGGAACTGCTGCGCGCTCTGGGCTGAACCCCGCCGCCGATTGGGCCTTGAATCCGGGGGCGGGCGAGGCTATTGCCCGACAACTCTCCAGATGTGTGGCGTGCCTCGATTCGGGTCGCATGCCGCTTTTTGCTGGATGGACGGCCGATTGCGGCCCGCATCGGAACCAGGCGCCCGGACGGGCGCGGAACGAAGGAATTGACACGGCATGGCGAAGCGTTGGTACTCGGTTAGCGTCCTCTCGAATTTCGAGAAGAAGATCGCCGAACAGATCCGCCAGGACGTGGTATCCGCCGGTCTCGAGGACGAGATCGACGAGGTTCTCGTGCCCACCGAGGAGGTGATCGAAGTGCGCCGCGGCAAGAAGGTCACCGCCGAGCGCCGCTTCATGCCCGGGTACGTGCTGGTGCACATGGAGATGTCCGACCGGGGGTATCACCTGATCAACTCGATCAACCGCGTGACCGGGTTTCTCGGCCCGCAGGGGCGGCCGATGCCGATGCGCGATGCCGAGGTCAACCAGATCCTCAACCGTGTCGAGGAAGGCGCCGAGCAGCCGCGTTCGCTGGTCGTGTTCGAGATCGGCGAGACGGTAAGCGTGACCGACGGCCCGTTCGAGGGGTTCTCGGGCATGGTCGAGGAGGTGGACGACGACAACCAGCGCCTGAAGGTGATGGTGTCGATCTTCGGCCGGGCGACCCCGGTCGAACTGGAATTCACCCAGGTCTCGAAAGAGGCCTGAGGCGAATACGTGGGAGGTACGGCGGGCGCGCCCGCAGCCTGACCACGGCAACATGGAAGGTCCGCATCGCGTTGCGGACCGGTTGGAAAAAGGAGAGGCCGGATGGCCAAGAAACTCATCGGCAGCCTGAAGCTGCAGGTGCCCGCAGGGAAAGCGAACCCGTCCCCCCCCGTGGGGCCGGCGCTTGGTCAGCGCGGCATCAACATCATGGAATTCTGCAAGGCGTTCAACGCCCGCACGCAGGACATGGAGCCGGGCGCACCCTGCCCGACGGTGATTTCCTACTATCAGGACAAGTCCTTCACGATGGACATCAAGACGCCGCCGGCGTCCTATTTCCTCAAGAAGGCGGCCAAGAAGAAATCGGGCGCCAGCAACCCGGGCAAGCAGACCGTCGGCACGGTGACCGCCGCGCAGGTGCGGGAAATCGCCGAGGCCAAGATGAAGGACCTCAATGCGAACGATGTCGATGGCGCGATGAAGATCATTCTCGGGTCGGCACGTTCGATGGGCATCGAGGTGAAAGGGTAAGTCATGGCGAAACATGGAAAACGTACCCGCGCCGCCCGCGAGGCCTTTGTCGGCAAGGATGACCTGACCGTCGAGGATGCCGTTGCGCTGGTCAAGGCCAACGCCACGGCGAAATTCGACGAGACCGTCGAGATCGCGATGAATCTGGGTGTCGATACCCGCCACGCCGACCAGATGGTCCGCGGCACCGTCATCCTGCCCAACGGCACCGGCAAGACCGTCCGCGTCGCCGTGTTCGCCCGCGGCGACAAGGCCGATGAAGCCAGGGCCGCCGGTGCCGATATCGTCGGCGCCGAAGACCTGATGGAAACCATCCAGGGCGGCAAGATCGAGTTCGACCGCTGCATCGCCACGCCGGACATGATGCCGATCGTCGGCCGGCTGGGCAAGATCCTCGGGCCGCGCAACCTGATGCCAAACCCCAAGGTCGGCACCGTGACCCCCGATGTGACCGCGGCCATTCAGGCCGCAAAGGGGGGCGAGGTGCAGTTCCGCGCCGAAAAGGGCGGTGTCGTTCAGGCCGGTGTGGGCAAGGTCAGTTTCGACGAGGGAAAGCTGGTCGAGAATGTCCGCGCCTTCTGCGACGCGGTGGCCAAGGCCAAGCCGTCGGGCGCCAAGGGTACCTACATGCAGAAGGTCTCGCTGAGCTCGACCATGGGGCCGGGCGTGACCGTCGACGTGGCCTCGACCACGCAGCACTGATACGCGGCTGCAACCGGGCGGTTGACCGCCCGGCTTCGCAACCCGTGTAACGCCTCGAACAGATCCGTCGAATGGCCGCTACCAGAATGGCGCGGCCATTTTTTCATGGACTTCGGCGCGCAGGAGGGCGGATACGCGTTCCACTACGCCGGACCTCAGCGGAAGCGGTCCACCAGGCGTTGCAGCGGCGTGCGCGTGTCCTCCTTTGCCGGCCGGTCGACGGCCGGTTCCACTGCCGGTCCGGCGGGCTTCTTCGCCGCCGGCCGGGGCGGCGCGGTGCGCAGGGCAACTGCGTTGGCGAAGCGGGCACTGTCGCCGCCGGCGAGATCGTTGGCGCCGTCGCTCAGGCCGTGCAACAGATCGTCGAGCCAGTCGGCATCGGCCCTGGCGAAATCGTGCAGCACATAGCCCGAAACGGCAGCCTTGTGGCCCGGGTGCCCGATGCCGAGGCGCACCCGCCGGTACTCCGGCCCGATGGCGGAGTGGATCGACCGCAGCCCGTTATGCCCGGCATGCCCGCCACCCTGCTTCACCCGCATCCTGCCCGGGGCAAGATCGAGTTCGTCGTGAAAGACGGTCACGTCTTCGGGCGTCAGCCTGTAGAAGCGCATCGCCTCGCCGACCGAATTTCCCGACAGGTTCATGTAGGTTTCCGGTTTGAGCAGCAGCACCTTGTCGCCGCCCAGCCGGCCTTCGGCGGCCTGGCCCTGGAACCTTGCCCGCCACGGGCCGAAGCCGTGATCCTCGGCAATCCGATCCACCGCCATGTAGCCGATATTGTGCCGGTTCCGCGCGTATCTGGCACCGGGATTTCCGAGACCGACGAAAAGTTGCACCTGGCGTTTCCCCCGTTTCCGGCACGGCCCCTGCCGTGACCAAAGCTGCGCGTCCCGGCTGAAACCCGGCAGAAGGCATCCAGTACCTGCCGGTGAACCGGTTCGGGGTCAAGCCCGGCCCGGCCTGTTCCGGACCTCAAGAGTCGTTGCGACAGGCATGGTCTTCGCTCACGGCGATTGCGGCAACCCGTCGGCTATGTCGTAGTAGTCGCCCTTGTCGGCGCAGAAGATGTGCCTTTCCAGCCGGACGCCGGTCGGCATGTCCAGCGACCCCAGCGAGATCTCGATCAGACCGGTGCCGGGCGCCTTCCAGAACAGGAACGACCCGCAGCGCGGGCAGAAGCCGCGCTCGGCTGCCGGGCTTGCGGCATACCATGCGACCGGCCCCTTGATGATCACCCGGTCGAGCGGCGCATCCGCCGCCGCCCAGACATGCCCGCTCTGGCGCCGGCACTGGCTGCAATGGCAGGCGGTGGCGCCCGAAAGCGGGCCGCTCACCCGATACGAGACATCGCCGCAGAGGCACCGGCCCGTCCTGACCTCATCCGACATTCGAAAACACCTTCTCCAGAATTCCGCTCAGGCCATCGGTATCACCTTCGTCAAACGCAGCAAGCCTGTCGCTGTCAATGTCGAGCACACCAATCAGTGCACCCGCACGATCCCGCACCGGCAGCACGATTTCCGAGCGGGTCGAGGACGAACAGGCGATGTGGTCGGGGAAGGTGTCGACATCCCTGACAAGCTGCACCTCGCCTGTCCGCGCCGCCGCGCCGCACACCCCGCGCCCGAAGGGAATGACAAGGCAACCATGCCCGCCCTGATAGGGGCCGATCTTCATCAGCCCCGGCGCAACCACGCGGTAAAACCCGGTCCAGTCGAAGCGCTCATCGGCATGGTGAAGCTCGCAGGCCACGGTCGCCATCAGCGCCACGATATCGTCCTCGCCGCTTGTCAGCGCAAGGATCGTCCGCTCAAGCTCGGGATAATCGGCGCGCATCAACCCCTCTCGATCGCGATGGCCGTCGCCTCGCCGCCGCCGATACAGATCGCCGCCACCCCGCGCCTGAGGCCGCGCGCCTCGAGCGCATTGAGCAGCGTCACCACGATCCGCGCCCCCGAGGCTCCGATGGGATGCCCCAGCGCGCAGGCGCCGCCGTTGACGTTCATCTTCCCGCGCGGGATGTCCAGATCGTGCATGAACGCCATCGGAACGACGGCAAAGGCCTCGTTGACCTCCCACAGATCCACGTCGCCGACCTGCCAGCCGATCGTGCGCAGCAGCTTTTGTACCGCCGGAACCGGCGCGGTAGTGAACCATCCCGGCGCCTGCGCATGGCCGGCATGACCCGCCACATGCGCCCGTGCCCTCAGGCCACTGCCGGCCGCCGCCAGCACCAGCGCCGCTGCCCCATCGGAGATCGACGAGGCATTGGCTGCCGTCACCGTACCGCCCTCGCGGAAGGCGGGCTTCAGCAGCGGGATCCTCTCGGGCCGGGCATTGGCCGGCTGCTCGTCCTCGCTTATCCGCGACTCACCCTGCCGGCCATGTACCGTCACCGGCGCGATTTCCCGGTCGAAGGCGCCAGAGCGCTGCGCCGCCAGCGCCGCCGAAAGCGAGCCGAGCGCGTATTCGTCCTGCGCCTCGCGCGTGAAGCGGTAGCGTTCCGCACAATCCTCGGCGAAAGTGCCCATCAGGCGACCCCTGTCATAGGCATCCTCCAGCCCGTCGAGGAACATCGAATCCTGCACCCTGTCATGCCCGAGCCGCGCCCCGCCGCGCATCCGGGGCAGCAGATAGGGGGCGTTGGTCATGCTCTCCATGCCGCCCGCGACCACCACATCCGTCCGGCCGAGCGCGATCTGGTCACAGGCGATCATCGCCGCCTTCATTCCCGAACCGCAGACCTTGTTGAGCGTCGTGGCCGGGACACTCTCGTCGAGCCCGGCGCCGAAACCGGCCTGCCGCGCCGGAGCCTGCCCCTGCCCGGCCGGCAGCACACAGCCCATGAGCAGTTCGCCGGTCTGCGGTTCACCGGCATCGGCCAGCGCGGCCCGGATGGCAACGGCGCCAAGCCCGGGGGCGGCGAGCCCCGAGAAGACCCCCTGAAACCCGCCCATCGGCGTCCGTGCCGCCCCGGCGATAATCACTTCCCGCATCGTCCTTCCTCCCCTTCCGCCAGATCGGCGAATACAGAATGGTAAGGTTTTTGGGCCACCCTGTCGCCTACGTCGATCTGTTGCTGGAGACCGTGCATGGAGTTCGAGACCTTTCGCAAGGGCGATATCCTCAGAATCAATGTCCTCGGGCCACGCATTGACGCCGCCTGCGCCATCCGGTTCAAGGACCGGCTGCGCGAACTCTGCGCCGATGCACCCACCCGCGTCGTCCTTGACCTGGGAGAGGTGGATTTCCTCGATTCCTCGGGGCTTGGCGCGGTCGTCGCGTCGATGAAACATCTGGGCAGGGAGCGCTCGCTGGAACTCGCCGCCCTGACACCGAAGGTGGCCAAGGTCTTCCGTCTGACCAGGATGGATTCGGTCTTTCGCATTCACGACTCGGCCGATGCCGTGATGGAATCGGCCACCAATCCGGCCTGATGAGCGGAAGTTCTCCAGCGGGCGGACCGGCCCCGTTATCCGCTGCGGCAGGGACCGGCCGGCACCCGGCTATCGAAAGACGGCTCGGCGCAACACCGCAGGCCGTGCGACAGACGCTTGTCGATATCACGCATACACTTGGCGAACGCGGCTATTCCTCTGTCGATTGCGACGGGATCGAGGCTGTCCTTGCAGAGATACTGAACAATATCGTCGAGCACGCCTATAGAGGACGCCGCGACGGCTGGATCGCGCTGCGGCTCGATCCGGTTCCGGGTGCCGTCATCTGCCGCGTCACGGACGGGGGCGCGCCGATGCCCGGCGACACGGCGCCTCGGGGGCGCCCGCGCGATCTGGATGTCGCGGCAGCGGACCTTCCCGAGGGCGGATTCGGCTGGTTTCTTATCCGCGAACTGTCCCAGCAACTCCACTATGATCGAACGCCGGGACAGAACAATCTGAGCGTCCGGATCGCAACGGGCAGCGCTCCGTGATCGCCGAGGGTCCGGGCGCCACCGGATCGCCAAGAAGTAGCCATCACCGTGACAGGATGCCGGCCAATACTTGCCGGGTAGCTGCAACAGGCTTCCCCCGGTGCCGTGTCCAACTGTCCCCACCGATCAGACGGCACCGGGGAATTTGCCTGCAACACCGGCAGACACGTCCTCATTTTGCGGGGTACGGTGCCAGTCGGGCGGCCTTCGCGATTGCAACGTCGAAAAATCCTCTTCCCTTCACCGGTCGACCCGTGATTCACTCTGCCGATACGCGGCGCAGCCCGCGACAGGGAGGCAACGATGAGAGATTTCCAACTGCCGGGCAGGTCCCCGGTCTTTGCCGAGCGCGGCATGTGCGCGACCTCGCATCCGATCGCGGCGGCTGCGGCCGTCGATATCCTCAGGCAGGGCGGCAATGCTGCCGACGCCGCCATCGCCGGGGCTGTCCTGCTGGGTATCTGCGAGCCACAGATGACCGGCATCGGTGGCGATTGCTTTGCCCTGATCAGCCCGGGTGGGAGCGACGAGGTCCATGCGCTGAACGGCTCTGGCCGTTCCGCCTCGGCATGGGATGCGGAGGCGCTGCGCGCTCGCGGTCTGAAAGCCGTTCCGACCGACACACCCGACGCGGTGACGATTCCGGGTGCGGTGGCGGGATTTGCCGCCCTGTCGGAGAGATTCGGCCGGCTCGGTCTTGCCGCAAGCCTTGCCCCCGCCATCGACTACGCCGAAACCGGCGTCCCGGTGGCACCACGCGTCGCCTTCGACTGGGCCGCTTCGGCCGACCGGCTGATCGGCGATGCGCGCGCGCATTATCTGATCGGCGGGGCCGTTCCCCGGGCGGGGCAGGTGTTTCGTGCGCCGGCTCAGGCCGGCGTGCTGCGCCGGATCGCCGAGCACGGGCCTTCGGCATTTTACACCGGCGAAGTCGCCGACGACATGCTATCAATTCTGCGAGCGCATGGCGGCTGCCATGATGAGGCCGACTTCGCCGCACAGACGGCCGACTGGGGCGAGACCGTTTCCACCCGCTACGGCGACATGGAGGTTGTCGAGCATCCGCCAAACGGTCAGGGGGCGACGGCGCTGCTGCTGCTGAACATCCTTCGGGAATTCGATCTCGCCAGCCTCGATCCCTTCGGCGCCGAACGCGCCCATATCGAGGCCGAAGCCGCCAGGCTCGCCTATGACGCGCGCAACCGGCTGATCGCCGATCCCGCATGGATGGACAGGCGCGACCGGATGCTCGATCCGACGCTTGCACGCGATCTGGCGGCGCTGATCGATACCGGGCGCGCGCTGGACAATGTGACGGCGCGCACCGAGGCCGTCCACCGCGATACAATCTACATCACGGTGGTCGACCGCGACAGGTTGGCGGTCTCGCTGATCTATTCGATCTTTCACAGCTTCGGATCCGGCCTTGCCAGTCCTCGTTTCGGCATTCTGTTGCAGAACCGTGGCGCCGGCTTCACCCTTGCGCCGGGGCATCCCAACGAGGCGGGGCCGCGCAAGCGGCCGATGCACACGATCATTCCGGGCATGGTCCGGCGCAACGGACAGGCGGTGATGCCCTTCGGTGTCATGGGTGGCCAGTATCAGGCCAACGGCCATGCCCGGTTCGTCACCAACATGGTGGATTTCGGGCTCGATCCGCAGGCGGCGATAGACGGGCCGCGCAGCTTCGCCGAAGACGGGTCGCTGCTGGTCGAGCGCGGCTATGGCGACGGGGTCGCGGCGGCATTGTCGGAACTCGGCCATCGCGTCGTTACGCCGCCGGTTGGAATCGGCGGTGCCCAGGCAATCCTGATCGACCCGCACACCGGCGTGTTGCAGGGCGGATCCGACCCGCGCAAGGACGGTGCGGCCATCGGCTACTGAGGGCGGCTGTGATCAGTTGAGCTGGAAATGCAGGGGATAGCGCCCGTCCTCGAACTCGCCGAACAGATCGGGGACATCGGGGTGATCGACCGGCTCTCCGGTGGTGTCGGGAACGAGGTTCTGCTCGGACACATAGGCGATGTAGTAACTCTGCTCGTTCTCGGCCAGCAGATGGTAGAACGGCTGTTCCTTTTCGGGACGGCTGTCCTCGGGGATGGCATCGTACCATTCGTCGGTATTGGCAAAGGTCGGATCGACATCGAAGACCACGCCGCGAAACGGATGCTTGCGGTGACGGACCACTTGTCCGAGATGAAATTTAGCTCGTCGCTTCAACATGATCGCACTTCCCATGCGCCCATCCGTATGACGAAGCCGGCGGCGAGTCCATGCCGCGCGCGCCATATCGTGCCACCGGGGGCAAAATCGCGATTGCAGGTACGTACCGCGCATCATCTGCCTCATGAGGCAGGCATCGACCGCGCACCGGGGCGGGAATCTGCGCTTGACCGTTTTCACCGGCGCCGGAATGCCCTATCATGGGAAAAAACGAGCAGACCAATAAATCGATCGGACAGGCGGATGACCAGAATTCTCTGCGCCTTGTGTATTTTCATGGCGCTTGCGGCATGCGGCGGCGGCGGCAAGTCCGCGCCAAGAAACCTAGACAATGCGTGCAGCCTTGCCAAGGAACGGCCGGAATATCTGCGGGCCATGAAGCGGACCGAAAAGAAATGGGGCGTGCCCGTCCCCGTCCAGATGGCGACCATCCCTCAGGAA
>NZ_JBKEAE010000013.1:0-18781 GCF_047971885.1 Tropicimonas sp.
CACCCGCCGGCCAGCACGTCAGAGCGCTCGTCCGCCGGCAGCGCGACGCACTGGGGGTCAAGACCACGTGCGGCGCGTCGTACATCTCGTGCGGGCTGCCCAACCGGCACGGCATCATCGCCGCCTTCCTGCCGATGGCGATCGGCGCCGGCATGACCTAGGCAATCATGAACCCGGTCCGTGCCGGCGAAATGGAGGCAATCCGCGCCGCCAATTTCCTCATGAACCACGATGCCAACGGCGGCACCTGGATCGGGTTCTCACGGGTGCTGGAGGCGATGAAGGAAGGCGCGACCTTCGCCGAAGCCTCGCAGGCCGCAGCGACGGCGGGCACGGGGCGCGGCGGACGCCGCCGCCGGCGCGGCTGACTGCGCGGCCGGCGAAAAAACGGTGCGACAAGAAACCCGGCGCACGCGCCGGGCGCGTTGTAAATCGCAGAGCGAATCACCCCTGTTGGCAATGCCGCCCGGCGCCGGAAACCTCATGGAGCGTGGGTTCGGCATGCGAATCGGTGATGACACACGGCGCATGACGCAGATATGCACATGGGTTTATCGCGCCTGGGTTGTCCTTTCAGGATTCCGAATATCGCGACGCGGGTAAATAACCCCAAAAAAAGCGTGTCGAATTTGTCAAGTAGGGTTTTTTTCACTCATTTTTCACGTAGCAAAAGGTTAATGATAGGTTATTGTATGATGCAGTGCAGACAAGTGGAGTACGTTATGAAATTCTCAGTCCTTTCGACAGTGGCCGCAATTGCGATTGCCGCCGCTGGCACGGCCTCGGCCCTTCCGACCGTCATGCTCGACTCGGTCACCTCGGAATGGATCGCGGCGACCCCCGGAACAGCGGCCAACCTGACCGGCCTGAATGCCGGCGCGGCGCCGTCCAGCACCCTGTCCTGGGGCACCTCGACCGGCTATGGCCAGTCCAACTACAATTTCGCCGGTGTGGCGCCGCTGCCTCAGGAAGTGACCAGTTTCCCGTTCCTGCTCGGCGATTTCTCGCACTACAACTACCCGATCACCGGGACGGCTATCGATTCGGCAACGCTGGCCGTGACGATCGCCGGCACGATCGGCGGGGAAGCCTTCTCGCTGACGTCGAGCTTTCTGTTCAACCATGACGAGACGACGAACGACCAGAACCCCTGCCCCTATGGCGACACCTCGCCCTGCGGCGATCAGGTCAGCTTCGGCGGCGTCACCGGCGCGACCAGCGTCATCGTCGACAATCAGGAATATATCCTGAGCTTCGTCGGCTTCCAGGCAGAGCCGGGCGGCAGCGTTCTCTCCCACTTCTTCAGCGACGAGTACGGCAACAACTCCGCCGGTCTTTATGCCAACATCGTTCCGGGCCAGAGCTTCGGCCAGGTTCCGCTTCCGGCGGGTGCAGTCCTTCTGCTGAGCGGCCTTGGTGCGCTGGGTGTTGCCCGCAAGCGGCGCAAGTCGGCCTGAACCGGCTGATCCAGGATCATACCTGAACCCGGGGGAGGGCCGCGATATTTTCGCGACCCTCCCCTTTCCTTCATGAAAGCGATGACATCCGTACGGGCGAGGATGATTCGCCCAAGCGCGCGCTTTAGCATCGCCCGCTTCATCGCCTGATCTGTCTGTCGTCAATTCGCCGCAAAATGTGGCGCGCGCTCGTGTGCAGGTTGCACCTGCTTTCCACCGCTCATCCGTGGCGGGCTGGAAAGGTATGGATTTCCACCATTTCGATTTCCCCGGCAGAATTTCCGGTGCGCCAAGGTTAACGTTTGGTTAACATCGCACTACCGCAATTTTTTGTCGGAGGAAGTTATGAAACTCTCGTTTATTGTAACTTCATCAGTACTGGCGTTTATGGCCAACGCTGCATCCGCAGCAACAGTTCAATTGACCGACATCTCGGCAACCTGGTTGAATACGGTCGGCGGCGCTGCCGTCAACACGATCAACAACGGATCGCTCACCCCCTCGCTTCGCTGGGGAACGGGCAATTCCGGGCAGTCGGGCTATGACCTCGTCATCGACAGCGGCGCATCCGCCATGCCGGGCGAGACCTTCACGCTCGGGTCGTTCACCCATATCAACCGGCCGATCAACGCCGGTACGTCGATCAGTTCGACCGAACTGGACATCGTCGGCGATATCTGGCTGGACGGCGTGCTGGAAATGGCGGATGCCAAGTTCAGCTTCTCGTTCCTGCACAACGAAACCTCAAACACCGGCGGCGGCAACTGCTGCGACGACATCGTGATGACCAGCCTGCTCAACGACACCTCGGTGTTCAGTGTCGGCGGCGTCGACTACACGCTGTCGATCGCCGGGTTCTTCCAGAACGGTGTCTTCAACAGCGTCTTCATCTCGCCCGAGGGCGGCTCGACCCAGGGGCAGGTGATGGCGTCCTTCTCGTCCGAGGTGCCGCCGGTTCCGCTTCCCGCGGCCGGATGGCTGCTGCTCGGCGGGCTCGGTGCGATGGGGGTCGCAAGCAAGCGCCGCAAGGCCGCCTGAACCGACCGGACGGACCCACCGTCACACCTGCAAGGGAAACGCCGCGGAAATTGGTCCGCGGCGTTTTCGTATCCGGTTCGCGGGCCGGAAATCCGGCGCAGATGTCGCATCCGGGCGGTAAAGGGGGCGTTCTTGTCCCGCGCCGGGGGGTAATCTAGATATGGTGTCCCGACGGCGGCCGGCGCACCGGCCGCAGCGCCGCCATGCAACCGAACGACAGGACAGCCCGTGAGCAGCAAGGACCCGCTGGTTATTTTCACCCCTTCCGGCAAGCGCGGCCGGTTCGCGGCAGGCACGCCGGTTCTGACCGCCGCGCGGCAGCTTGGCGTCGACCTCGATTCGGTTTGCGGCGGGCGCGGCATCTGCTCGAAATGCCAGATCACCCCGGCGTTCGGCGACTTTCCCAAGCATGGTGTGACCGTGGCCCCGGACGCGCTGTCGGGCTGGAACGCCGTCGAGGCGCGCTATGACGAGAAGCGCGGGCTGAAACCCGGACGGCGACTGGGCTGTCAGGCGCAGATCCTGTCGGACGTGGTGATCGACGTGCCACCCGAAAGTCAGGTTCACCGTCAGGTCGTGCGCAAGGCGGCAACCGAACGCGTGATCGAGGCCGACCCGGCGACCCGCCTTTATCTGGTGGACGTGGCCGAGCCCGACATGCACGAACCCTCGGGCGATTTGCAACGCCTGCGCGCCGCGCTGAAGCTGACATGGGGTGTCAAGGCGCCCGACGTGCCCCTGCCCCTGATCGCGCGGCTGCAACCGGCGCTGCGCAAGGGCAACTGGCAGGTCACGCTGGCAGTGCACCAGCCGCACGACGGGCCGGCGCGGCTGATCGACATCTGGCCGGGATTTTTCGAAGGCCCGTTGCTGGGCCTTGCCGTCGACCTGGGGTCGACCACCATCGCCGGCCATCTGTGCGACCTGTCGGACGGCCGCGTACTGGCCTCGGCCGGGGTCATGAACCCCCAGATCCGCTTTGGCGAGGATCTGATGAGCCGCGTCTCCTATGCGATGATGAACGCCGGCGGCGCGGCCGAGATGACCGGCGCCGTGCGCGCGGCGCTGAACGATCTGGCACGCCAGACCATAGCCGATGCCGGCGCCGATCCGCGATCGGTTGTCGAGACGGTTTTTGTCTGCAACCCGGTGATGCACCATCTGCTGCTGGGAATAGACCCGGTGGAACTGGGACAGGCACCCTTTGCGCTGGCGAGTTCGGATTCGGTATCTCTTGCGGCAGCCGAACTTGGCATGGACGCGGTCAACCCGCAGGCCCGCACCTATATCCTGCCCTGCATCGCCGGGCATGTCGGTGCCGATGCGGCCGCCGTGGCCCTGGCCGAGGCGCCGGGGGCGCGCGAAGAACTGTCGCTTGTCATCGACGTCGGGACCAACGCCGAAATCCTGCTCGGGAATTCATCGCGCGTTCTCGCCTGTTCCTCGCCCACTGGACCGGCATTCGAGGGCGCGCAGATATCGTCGGGCCAGCGTGCGGCGCCCGGCGCCATCGAACGCATCCGCATCGACCCGGCAACGAAAGAGCCGCGCTTTCAGGTGATCGGCTGCGATCTCTGGTCGGACGCGCCAGGCTTTGCCGACGCCACCGCGACCACCGGCATCACCGGCATCTGCGGCTCTGGTATTATCGAGGCGGTGGCAGAAATGCGCATGGCCGGGCTGGTCGATGCCTCGGGCCTGATCGGCTCGGCCGCACAGACAGGCACCCCGCGGAGCGAACCCGAGGGGCGCACCCACGCCTATCTGATCCACGACGGCAGCCCCGGCGGGGGGCCGCGCATCTCGGTAACGCAGGGCGATATCCGCGCCATCCAGCTTGCCAAATCGGCGCTCTATGCCGGGGCGCGGCTGCTGATGGACGAATTCGGCATCGACACGGTGGATCGCGTGGTGCTCGCCGGTGCTTTCGGCGCCCATATCAGCCCGAAACACGCCATGGTGCTGGGAATGATCCCCGACGTTCCGCTCGGCGCGGTAACGGCCGCCGGGAACGCCGCCGGAACCGGTGCGCGCATCGCCCTGCTCAACCGGGCGGCACGAAGCGAAATAGAGACGACGGTGCGCACCATCACCAAGGTCGAAACCGCCATCGAGCCGCGCTTTCAGGAGCATTTCGTCGCCGCCAATGCCCTGCCCCACGCCACCGCGCCCTTCAGCGAACTCAGAAAGGTGGCACCGCTGCCCGAGGTAAGTTTCAACACCGGCGGCGACCCGGCCGATGGCGGGCGCAGGCGCCGACGGCGGCGCGGCTGACGCACCTGCAAACCCAGGCCGGCCCATGCGGTGCGGGCCTGCAACCGGCCGGCGGAAAAATGCGCGGAACCCGCAGCGAAAGAAACGGCAGGGTTCCCGGCAAGCCTCAGCTATCGCCGCCGCCGGTTTCCGCCGCTTCGACAGGGGCGGCCGGTGCCTCGGCCTTGGCTTTCGGGGTCCGGGGCTTGCGGGGGGCGCGTGGCTTGGGCTTGGGTTTCGGCTGGCTCTCGGGCGTTTCCACCAGGTTGCTGTCTCCATCCGCGTCGTCGATCCCGATCACGTCGCTGGAGGACGGCAAGGGGGCGCGAATCTCGGGCTGCGGATCGCCGGGCATATCGTCCTCGATCAGTTCCGGCTCGGCGCTGTCGTTGCGCTCGCGCGCCTGCATCGCGTCGGGCTGCGGGCGTTCGCGCTGCCCAACGCCCTGATCCTGGGCCGGTTGCGGTCCGTCGCCGCGCTGGCGGTCGCGCTGCTGCTGTTCCTGCTCGCGCCGCGCCTCCATCTCGCGCTGCGCCTCGCCCAGCATGCGGGTGTAATGCTCGGCATGCTGCTGGAAGTTCTCGGTTGCCACACGGTCGTTGCCGAGCGACGCATCGCGCGCAAGCTGGGTGTATTTGTCGATGATCTGCTGCGGCGTACCGCGCACTTTGCCCTCGGGCCCCGAGGAATCGAAGACCCGGTTGACAATGTTGCCCATCGAGCGCGAGCGGTTCCCCTTGGAACGCGAACGTGACTTGGAAGATCTCATAGGTATCGTTGTCCGCCTTGTTGCGGTAGTATCCGGCCCTTGCGTCGTCTGATGCGGGTTAACATCCCGCAGCCCGGACCGAGTTGTTATGGCTTTCGCGCGGAGGGGTCGAATACCCGTCGCTCCGCGTCGTGCCTGATAAGCATGCGACAGATGCGCTGGCAAGTCAAATTCCGCACAGTTCGGCAGTTTGGGCAATCATGCGCGCGAAATCGTCACTTTAGGGTAACGGCAGACCTGCGGTGTTCAATCCGCGGGGGCCCGGGCGCATACAACCCGATCCCGCCCATCCAGATCGGGCCGGATCCGGATGTTTTCAAGACCGGCATGCTGAAACAGCCCGGACACCGCAGCGCCCTGCTCCGGCCCGATCTCGACCAGCAGCCTTCCGTTTGGCACCAGGTGCGCAAGTGCCCCGGTGGCGAGCGTCCGATAGGCGCCAAGCCCGTCCCCTTCATCGGTCAGCGCCATGCGTGGCTCCCAGAGCCGGGTTTCGGGTTGCAGGGTCTCCATCTCGGCGGCCGAAATATAGGGCGGGTTCGATACGATCAGATCGAACCGCCCCTCGACTGCGGAAAACCAGTCCGAGAGGATGAAACAGACGTCGATGCCAAGCCTGCGGGCATTGCCGCGTGCAACCCTCAGCGCCGCTTCGGAAAGCTCGGCACCGACGCCATGGGATGACGGTTGTTCCGCAAGCAATGTCAGAATGATACAACCCGTTCCCGATCCCAGGTCCAGGGCATTTTCGAACGGCTCTTCCAGCGCGGCCGCAACCAGTTCCTCGGTTTCGGGGCGCGGATCCAGCACATCGGGCGTTACCCGGAACATCCGCCCGCAGAACATCCGCCCGCCGATGATCTGGGCAACCGGCTGGCGGCGTTCGCGCGCCGACAGCGCCGCCTCCAGCGCCGTTCCGGCCGGGAACGGATCGCGCAGGTGCAGTGTCACCCGCTCCGGCGCAAGCCCGGCGGCAAAGGCGGTCAGCCGCCGCGCATCGCGTTCCGGCGTCTCGATGCCGGCGGCACGCAGGCGCCGCGCCGCCGCCGCGATTGTTTCGGCGAATGTGCTCACACGCCCATCTCGGCCAGCTTGCGGGCCTGATCGTCGGCGGTCAGCGCGTCGATCACCTCGTCCAGATCGCCCTGCATGATCTGATCGAGGCGATAGAGCGTCAGGTTGATCCGGTGATCGGTCATCCTTCCTTGCGGAAAGTTATAGGTCCGGATGCGTTCCGACCGGTCGCCCGAACCGACCTGTGCCCTGCGGTCGGCGGCGCGTTCGTCCGCCGCACGCTGCCGTTCGAGGTCGTAAAGCCGCGCCCGCAGCACCTGCATTGCAATCTCGCGGTTGCGATGCTGGGATTTCTCGGAACTGGTCACCACGATGCCGGTAGGCAGATGGGTGATCCGCACCGCCGAATCGGTGGTGTTGACGTGCTGCCCGCCCGCCCCGCTGGCGCGCATCGTGTCGATGCGGATATCGCCTGCCGGGATATCCACCTCCCCCTCCTCGGCCTCGGGCAGCACGGCGACGGTCGCCGCCGAGGTGTGGATACGCCCGCCCGATTCGGTCTCGGGCACACGCTGGACGCGGTGCACGCCTGATTCGTATTTCAGCCGGGCAAAGACGCCGGCACCCTCCACATGGGCCACGGCCTCCCTGACACCGCCCAGCTCGCTCTCCTGCAAGGACACGATTTCGAACCTCCAGCCCCTGCGCTCGGCATGACGCTGGTACATGCGCAGCAGGTCGCCGGCGAACAGCGCCGCCTCCTCGCCGCCGGTGCCGGGCCGGATCTCGACCATGGCCGAACGGGAATCGGCCGCGTCCCTTGGCAGAAGCGACAGCCGCAGCGATTGCTCGTATTCCGCCAGCCGGTCCCGCAGAAGTGGCAGTTCCTCTTCGGCCAGCGCTCGCATTTCGGGGTCCTTCAGCATGGCACCGGCTTCGGCGATCTCGGCGCGTACCCGTTTCCAGGCCACGATCTCGGCCACAACCGGCCTCAGATCGGAGTATTCCTTGGCAAGGCGCGCGATCTCGCCCGCCTCGGCCCCGCTTGCCATCTTCGCCTCGATAAACTCGAAACGCGCGGCGATCTCGTCGAGTCTGTCCTCTGGAACCATGCCCAGCAGGTGGCGCATTGCGGTGGCCTGGTCAAGGGCGCGCGCAGCGGCGGATGACAAAGCCGGGCAGGTGCGGGCCTTGTCCACCGGCGAGCGGAACCCTCGTCATCCCATGTGGTTCATCCTTTGCGCAAGCGCCGGTTCCAGCACCAGAGGCAGAGGATTTCGGTTGCGACATGCGCGCCGGCAATGGCCGTGGCACCGGTGGTATCGAAGGGGGGCGAGACCTCGACAATATCGCCACCGACCAGGTCGATCCCGGCAAGGTCCCGCAGGATCGCCGCAGCCTGCCACGAGGCCAGCCCGCCCCAGACCGGCGTGCCGGTACCCGGCGCGAAGGCCGGGTCGAGCGCATCGATATCGAAGGTCAGATAGACCGGGCGGTCGCCGACGATCGCTTTCACGCGCGCCGCAACCTCGCCCGGCGCGGATTCGTGCACCATCCGCGCGTCGATCACATTGAAACCAAGGGGGTGCTCGTTGGTCGTGCGGATGCCGATCTGCACCGAGCGCCCGGGCACAACCACACCCAGCTTCGCCGCCTTGTAAAGAAACGTCCCGTGGTCGATCCTGTCCATGTCGTCGTCGGGCCAGGTATCGGTATGGGCGTCGAACTGGATCAGCGACAGCGGGCCGTACCTGTCGGCATGGGCCTGAAGGATGGGCAGCGTGATCGAATGATCGCCCCCCAGCACCAGCACCCCCGCCCCGGCGCCGAGGATACCCGCGACATGCGCCCTGAGCCGCGCCGGAAATTCCGCCGTCTTCGCATAGTCGAAGGCAAGATCGCCGTAATCGGCGATCACGAATTCGGACAACGGATCGAAGCCCCAGCCATAGGGCGGATCGCCCGGCTGCAGCGCCGATGCCTCGCGGATCGCCCGCGGGCCGAACCGCGTACCGGGCCGGTTGGTCACCGCCTGATCGAAGGGCACGCCGGTGACCGCCAGATCGACCCCGGCGAGGTCCTTGGTATAGCGGCGGCGCATGAACGAAGCAGCCCCGCCGAAGACGTTCTCATAGGCAAGCCCGCGCCCGTGCCCGGCCGAAAAGGCCAGATCGACCTGAGTCTTCGCGTCTTCCAGCGCCATGCTTCCCCCGCTCTCAAGGGCCATGGGTCGGCCCGGCTGGCACAACAGGGTCACAATGCGCGGCCAAAGGCAACCGTTCGGGTGGCTGCGGCGAAGCGCTCGACCATGGACATGCCGCCCCGGTTGGCGGTAGCTGCATCAACCCCGACCGGAAACGGAGACCACGATGAAAGACGCCTCCGACGCGCTTGTCCATAACCCGAAGGGCGGCATGCCCCGCCTGCTGGAAATCATGGCGCGGCTGCGCGACCCGGTGACGGGCTGCCCGTGGGATATGGAACAGACCTGGGAGACCATCGCCCCCTATACGATCGAGGAGGCCTACGAGGTTGCCGATGCGATCGAACGGCAGGCGTGGGGCGAACTGAAGGGCGAACTGGGCGACCTGCTGCTTCAGGTTGTCTATTTCGCCCGGATGGGCGCCGAGCAAGGGCGGTTCGATTTCGATGAAATCGCCGACACGGTCTCGGACAAGATGATCGCGCGCCATCCGCATGTTTTCGGGGACGAGAGCAACCGCAAAAGCGCCGATCAGCAGACACGCGACTGGGAGGTTCAGAAAGCCGCCGAGCGCGACGCCAGGGGCGAACAACGCGTGCTCGATGGTGTGGCGCTGGGGCTGCCGGCGCTGATGCGGGCGCAGAAGCTTCAGAAAAGGGCGGCAAGGGTCGGTTTCGACTGGGAAACCGGCACGCAGGTGGCCGGGAAGATAAGCGAGGAGGCAGCCGAACTGGCGGAAGCCGCCGCATCGCGCGACCCCGGCGCGATCGAGGCCGAGATGGGCGACATGTTCTTTTCGCTCGTCAACCTGTCCCGTCACCTCGGCGTCGATCCGGAGCGGGCGCTGCGCCGGGCGAACAACAGGTTTTCCCGCCGTTTCAACTGGTTGGAGAGCGAACTTCTCAGGCAGGGTTCATCCCCCGCGCAGGCTACGCTCGAACAGATGGATGCGCTGTGGGAAGCCGCCAAGGTGGCAGAGCAGCATGGCGGCGGTTGATCAGATACCAAGATCGCGGAACACCGCCGGCAGCAGTTCCGGCAGGTCTTCGGCGATCAGCCCCGGGCCGAAGCGCAGCGCCGCCTCGACATGCAGCCATGCCGCCGTCGCCGCGGCCGGAACCGGCCAGAAGCCGCGCGCCATCAGCCCGGTCACCATCCCCGACAACACGTCGCCCGAACCGGCTGTCGCCAGCCAGGGTGCGGCACGTTCGTAGCGCGCAGCACTCAGCACCGCATTGCCGGCGGGATCAGCAATCACCGTATCCGCCCCCTTGAACAGCACCACGCAGCCGGCGCGCGCCGCCGCCTCGCGTGTTGCATCGACCTTGGAGCAGGCCGGCCCGGCCGCTACGGGTTCCTGAAGGCGCGCCCAGATATCGGGGAAAAGGCGGGCGAATTCGCCGGCATGGGGCGTCAGAACGACCCTGGAATGCAGATGCGCGAACAGTTCCCTGGGATTTTCGCCAAACGACGTCAGCGCATCGGCATCGAGAACGCAACGCCGCCGGCTGCCAAGCGCGGTGACAACCATGTCCCGCGTCGCGGCGCCAAGCCCGAGCCCCGGACCGAGGCAGAGCGCGTTGAGCCGCTCGTCCCCGAGCGCCGCGCCGAGATCGGAGGCGCCGTTGCAGCGTGTCAGCATGATTGCCGTCAACTGGGCCGAGCATTCCGCAATCGCGGTTCCGGGGGCGGCCACGGTCACCAGCCCTGCCCCTGCCCTGAGGGCGGCGCGCGCCGCCAGCCGCGCCGCGCCGGTCCGCCCGGGACCGCCGGAAATGACAAGCGCGTGGCCGTAATCGTACTTGTGGCCCGCCGGATGCTCTTCACCGCCCTTCCGCAACAGGATCCGGTTGGGCGAAGCAGTCGTCACGACATCGCCGAGCACATCGCGACCCGCACCCCGCAACCTGGCCTGATCGAGCCCGATATCGGCAACCCGGACACTGCCGCACCACTCCGGCCCTTCGGCCAGCAGGTGGCCGAGCTTTTCGCGGTGAAACGAAACCGTCAGGTCGGCGCGCAAGGGCAGATCGGCCCCGGATCCGGGGGCGAGTACGCGCCCGGAATCCATGCAGAGCCCCGACGGCGCGTCGACGGCGACCCGCCGGACCGTCCCTTCGGGAAAGATCGCATCAAGTTCCCGCA
Organism: Tropicimonas sp.; assembly: GCF_047971885.1. Taxonomy (NCBI): domain Bacteria; kingdom Pseudomonadati; phylum Pseudomonadota; class Alphaproteobacteria; order Rhodobacterales; family Roseobacteraceae; genus Tropicimonas; species Tropicimonas sp. The sequence goes on from NZ_JBKEAE010000013.1 coordinate 10,880, forward strand.
GCGACAGGTCAAGGTCCCCGGCCATCGGGCGGCGCAGGCCGGTGCCGAACAGCGCGTCGATCAGCAGGTCCGGAGCCGGCCCGGTTGCGGTATGGTTTTCGGAGCGCAGCCGGAAACGCCACTCGGCAAACGGCACGACACGGCCGATACCGCGCCAGCGGTCGTGATTGGCCAGCGCATCTTCGGGCAGGCGCGCGGGATCGCCGTACAGAAACACCTCGGCCTGCCAGCCGCGCCTGTCCAGCAGGCGCGCGATGACAAAGCCGTCGCCGCCGTTGTTTCCCGGCCCGCAGAGAATCAGAGCGCGGCGCTGGCCGTCGCGCAGTTCCGGAAACGAGTCGAGGATCGCCTCGACAACACCTTCGCCGGCACGTTCCATCAACTCGCGCCCGGAAACCTCGCCGCTGTCGAACGCGGCCCGCTCGATGGCGCGCATTTGGGCAGATGTCAGTATTTCGCTCATGGGACATGCCAATCCTGTTATTGCCCTGCCTGATTTCAGGGCATTTTGCCCGTTTTTTCACCATTTGCCCGCGAAGCAGCCGATGGTCACGCGGCCATCTCGCGTCTTGAATTGTTAACCGGCCCCTATGATGGTCTTTGCATTTACCGGGACGGATCACAGGGAGTCTGCCGCCACCATGAAAAAAATCGAGGCAATCATCAAACCCTTCAAGCTCGATGATGTTAAGGAAGCGCTCCAGGATGTCGGCGCGCAGGGGCTGAGCGTGATCGAGGTCAAGGGGTTCGGACGGCAGAAGGGGCATACGGAGTTGTATCGGGGCGCCGAATATGTCGTGGATTTCCTGCCCAAGGTGAAGATCGAGGTCGTTCTGGCCGACGATCAGGTCGAGAGCGCCATCGAGGCGATCATCACCGCCGCCAGGACCGACAAGATCGGCGACGGCAAGATCTTCGTCTCCCCGGTCGAACAGGCGATCCGCATCCGCACCGGCGAGGAAGGCGACGAGGCGCTGTGAACGCCGCAGGCGACCAACCGGAATATCAATCATTCACAGACAAAGGGACCCAGGTCACCATGAGTAAAGAGACCGTTCTCGGCACCATTCAGCAAGAGGATGTCGCCTATGTGGACGTCCGCTTCACCGACCCGCGCGGCAAGCTGCAGCACGTCACCGTGATCGCCGATCAGGTCGACGAGGACTTCTTCGAGGAAGGCTTCATGTTCGACGGCTCCTCCATCGCCGGGTGGAAATCCATCGATCAGTCCGACATGAAGCTGATGCCGGATGCCAGCACCGCCTATATCGACCCGTTCTATGCCGAAAAGACCCTTGCGGTGCATTGTTCGGTGGTCGAACCCGACACTGGCGAACCCTACGAGCGCGACCCGCGCGGCACCGCCGAAAAGGCCGAGGCCTATCTGCGGGCGACAGGTATCGGCGACGTGGCCTATATGGGGCCCGAGGCCGAGTTCTTCCTGTTCGACGACGTGCGCTTTCAGGTCGGCATGAACAAGGTCGCGTTCGAGGTCGATGCCATCGACGCCGCCTGGAACAGCGACACCGAATACGAAATGGGCAACATGGGCCATCGTCCGGGCATCAAAGGCGGCTATTTCCCGGTGAACCCGATCGACGACGCGCAGGATCTGCGCTCGGAAATGCTCTCGACCATGAAGCGCATCGGCATGAAAGTCGACAAGCACCACCACGAGGTCGCCTCGTGCCAGCACGAGCTGGGGCTGATCTTCGGCTCGCTGACCAAGCAGGCCGACGAGTTGCAGAAGTACAAGTACGTCATCCAGAACGTCGCCCATGCCTATGGTAAGACCGCGACCTTCATGCCCAAGCCGATCGCCGGCGACAACGGCACCGGGATGCATGTCAACATGTCGATCTGGAAAGACGGCAAACCGCTGTTCGCCGGTGACAAATACGCTGATCTCAGCGACGAGGCGCTCTATTACATCGGCGGCATCCTGAAGCATGCCAAGACGCTGAACGCCTTCACCAACCCGTCCACCAACTCCTACAAGCGCCTGATCCCCGGTTTCGAGGCGCCGGTGCTGCGCGCCTATTCGGCATCGAACCGGTCGGGCTGCATCCGTATCCCGTGGGCGGAATCGCCCAAGGCCAAGCGCGTCGAGGCCCGCTTCCCCGACCCGTCCTCGAACCCCTATCTGTGTTTCGCCGCCCTGCTGATGGCCGGTATCGACGGGATCAAGAACAAGATCCATCCGGGCGAGGCGATGGACAAGGACCTCTACGATCTGCCGCCGGAAGAACTGGAGGGCATCCCGACGGTCTGCGCCAGCCTGCGCGAGGCGATGGAATGCCTCGCCGCCGATCACGATTTCCTGCTCGCCGGCGATGTCTTCACCAAGAGCCAGATCGAGGGCTACATGGATCTGAAGTGGGAAGAAATCTACGCCTACGAGCACACCCCGCATCCGATCGAATACAAGATGTACTACAGCTGTTAAGCCCGGGTACAACAGGGTCAGAAAACCGGAAAGGGCGCCGCGCGGCGCCCTTTCTGCATTGCCCGCATGACGCAGCGGTTTCAGCCCTGCCCTTTGGCCCTGAGGATCATCCCGAACAGATCGCGCGGGTCGTCCGGGTCGGCGATCATGTCCAGGTTTTCGAAGCGCCCGGTCCGGTCGAGTTGGTCGCGCAGATAGCGCAGCGCCGAGAAATCCTCGATGGCGAAGCCCACGCTGTCGAACAGCGTGACCTGCCTGTCCGAGGTCCGGCCCGGCGCGCGGCCGGCCAGCACCCGCCATAGCTCGGTCACCGGATGATCGGGGTCGAGTTGCTGGATCTCGCCTTCGATCCGGGTCTGTGGCGGGTATTCGACGAAGATATCGGAACGCAGCAGGATATCGCGGTGCAGTTCCGTCTTTCCAGGACAATCACCGCCGATGGCGTTGATGTGCACCCCGGCGCCGATCATGTTGTCGGTGAGGATGGTGGCGTATTGCTTGTCGGCGGTAACCGTGGTGACGATCTGCGCCCCCTCGACAGCCTCTTCGGCACTGGCGCATTCGACGATGCCGACCCCCCTGCCGGCAAGGTTGCGAGCGCATTTCCGGGTGGCGGCGGCGTCGATATCGTAGAGACGAAACCTGCGGATGCCGAGCAGCCGCGCGAATGCGAGCGCCTGGAATTCCGCCTGTGCCCCGTTGCCGATGATCGCCATCGTATCCGCCCCCGCCGGCGCCAGCGGCCGGGCAGCAACGGCCGACATGGCGGCGGTTCGCAGGGCGGTCAGGATGGTCATCTCGGACAACAGCACCGGATAGCCCGAACCGACATCGGCCAGCACGCCAAAGGCGGTGACGGTCTGAAGCCCCTCGCGCGTGTTCTTCGGATGTCCGTTGACGTATTTGAACGCGTAGTCGATGCCGTCGCTCGTCGGCATCAGTTCGATCACCCCGACGGGCGAATGCGCGGCGATCCGCGGCGTCTTGTCAAACAGTTCCCAGCGCAGGAAGTCCTCCTCGATATAGCCGGCGATCCCGGCCAGCATCTCCTCGACCCCGATATCGTTGACGATCCCCATCATGTCGTCGACCGAGACGAAGGGAACGAGGTTGCGTGTCTGGGCGCCATCGACGGGCATGTGCGGCCTCTCCGGGCTGTCAGGGGTGCGAATCCACGCATGATACGGGCGAAATGCATCTGTCGGAATGGCAATCCGCCCGACCCGTCACAGACCTACGTGACTTCAAACCATGCAGGGATCGTCTAGTATGCCGGATGACAAGCAACCGTCCCGCCGGTCGGGGGGATGTTGTCACCACTCACTCGCTCGCTCCGGGCAGGTGGCATCGGTTCGCCGCCTGCCCGGTTTCGCACCGGTTCAGATCAGCCCCTGCGTGCGCCATTCCATCAGCTTCTCGCGGCTGACCTCGAAATGCATGCTGTCTTCGCGCCGGAACCCGGCCCCCCAGATCCAGCCTTCGGCGTGAAAGAAATCGGCGATGATGATCAGTCCCATCTGGGTCTTGCCGTCGGTGAAATTGTCGAGCGCGCCGTTGATGTTGAGATCCACCGCCAGACCGAAGGAATGGTTCGAGTAGCGGCCCGAGGTTCCGCGTATCTGGCGCACGCAGAGCGCGCCGGCGGTGTTGATCAGGTCGTGCAGCTTGGGGTCCGTCCGCCGGATCTCGGCGAAGACCGTTTTCAGCGATTCGATGGCCGGCCGCAGCATGGTGACGGTCACCGGCCCCACCTGTTCGGTCACCAGCATCTGCTTGAGCGCCGGATTGGTCATTGGCTGGCAATCGTCGCTGAGCGTGTCGCGCGGCTTGCCGAGAAGATCGACAATGAAGCCGGGGGTGGCGACTGTCAGCGGATTGTTGAAATTGGTACGGTCGAAGATCAGTGCGACCTGCGTGTATTCGCTGGCCGCGATGTTGGAATCCGGCGCGATATCGCCCTCCCGCACCATGCCGTCCGGCGAAAGCCCGCCGCGCGCCACGGCGGCTTCGAGCCGCTGGAGGCGGGACTGAAGCTCTTCGACAAGCGCCTTCAGTTCTCCCACCTGCGCTTCCAGTTCGAGTATCTGCCCCTCCTGCTTGAGGTTTTCGATAATGACGCCGCTGATCTCGGCCGATTCCGTTCCGCCCCCGGGGAGCGAAACCCCGCCGCCGGCCAGCAGTCGTGGCAGCACCAGCCACAGGACCGGCGCCAGCAGCACCGCCGCTGCAAGGATGACCGCCGGCAGCAGCCGCATTGTCATGGCCCGTGTCTCCGGCATTGCATGATTACCCAAGGTCAAGTAAATGCCAGGTCCGGACCCGATATCAAGCGCTGAAACAACGCTCCGGCGCCCGCACTGGTAATTTGTCGGGCACCGCAATGGTTTGATTCCTGCCTTGCAAATTGCCGCAAGGTTGGGCGTAGTATAATCTGCGCCTATATTTATTGAGAACGACGCACGTAGAGGAGTGCTGACATGGCTCGCACATTTACGTTTGTAACGATTGCATTCCTGATGTCCGGCGGCCTGTCCGCCTCCGCCCTCGCCCAGGAGGCCGACGCGTCGCTGAAAAGTGCCGAGGAGCTGCAACAGATGTTCGAGGCGCAGAAAACCCGGGGACTGGTGATTGTGCCGTCGAGCGGCGGCGAGGTGATGGCCGACGACACGGATGGCACCAGTATTTCGGTTGCCCCGTCAGCAACGGACGACGGCGAAGCTTCGGCGGCGACCGCCTATGCCTCGGCCGGAGACGACGCCGAGATCAACATCCGCATCGCCTTCGATTTCGACAGCGCCCTTCTGCGCGAGGATCAACGACCCAAGCTGACCACGCTCTGCGAGGCGATCAACAACATGGAAGGCCAGGTGTTCCGCATCGTCGGGCACACCGATGCCGCCGGAACCGAAAGCTACAACGAACAGCTTTCGCTGCTGCGCGCCGAAGAGGTGAAGCGCTACATGGTCGGCACCTGCGAGATCGCCGGGGATCGTCTGGTTGCGATCGGCGTGGGCGAGGCGTATCCGGAAAATGAAGCCGACCCGCTTGCCGACGAGAACCGCCGCGTGGAGTTCCAGCTAATCAGCTAAGCCTTCGCAACGGTCCCCGGGGTGCGCGGCCGGCCGCTCCCCCAGTATGGAGTGTGCATGAATACGCCCCGGTCAGACGCCATTTTTCAGATCGGCGATCTGCTCAACAATACCTTCCGGATCGAAGCCGTGCTCGGGCGTGGCGGCACGTCCGAGGTTTTTCGCGCACGCAACGAGATTTCGGGCCGTCCGGTGGCGCTCAAGGTCCTGCGCAGCGAATTTGCCGGCAACGACGATTTTCTTGTGCTGATGAAGCGCGAAGAGCAGATGCGCGACATCCGACACGACGCGGTTGTCGGATATTCCGAGATTCACCGCACCTCGGACGGGCATATCTACCTCGTGATGGATTACGTCGACGGCCCGTCGCTGGAAACCAGGCTGAAACAGGGCGGCATGCCGGCGGACGAAATCCTGACCGTCGGCCGTCGCGTCTCCGAGGGGTTGCGCGCCGCCCATGCCCGCAAGATCGTGCACAGGGATCTGTCGCCCGACAACATCATCCTGCGCGATGGTGACCCGGCGCAGGCGGTCATCATCGACTTCGGCATCGCCAAGGATACCAACCCCGGCGCGGCGACCATCGTCGGCAGCGAATTCGCGGGCAAGTTCTCCTATGCCGCGCCAGAGCAGCTTGCCGGGGTGACCGATGTGCGCTCGGACATCTATGCGCTTGGGGCGACGCTGCTGGCAACCTTTCGCGGCAAGGCGCCAAATGTCGGCACCAACCTGATGGAGGTGGTGCGGATCAAGAACGAGCCTCTCGACACCAGCGACCTTCCGGAGCCGCTGAAGGCGATCATCGAGCGGATGGTGGCGGCGCGGCCGGACGAACGCTTCCAGACCTGTCAGCAGGTTCTCGACGCAATCCCCGCGCCCGAGCCGTCCGACCCCGAACGGACAACGGTCGTGCACCCGCTTTCGCCGGCACATGACCCCGCAACGGACACCGGCGCATCAGCCCCGGCCGGCAAGCCGCCGGCAGGCCGGTCGCGCATGCCGCTTGTGGCCGTCGGTGCGCTGACACTGGCCGCCATCGCGGGAGGCGCCTGGTATTCGGGGGTGTTCGAAAGCGCCTATCCGGTTGCCGACCCCTATCTTCTGACGGTCGAGAAACCACAGGGCGGCGTTCCTGCGGCGGGCGGCGATGTGCCAAGCCCCGAGATTCGGGACAGGCTCGCCGCACAGGTCGCGGAAGCGGGCGGCGCCTCGAATCTGACCCTGGCAAGCGGCGATATCGCCGAGGGCTGGGGCGGCGGCATACTCGACACGCTCGACACGGCGGTGGAACTCGACAGCTTCAGGCTCAATGCAACCGGCAACCGGCTGAACCTGACGGGCGAGACCAGCGATCCCGAAATCCGCGATGCCGCGCTGCGACTGTTCGAGCCCGGCGCCCTGCCCGACGGAATGACGTTGCAGGGGCAGATCGAATTCGGCCCGGCCCTCGTCACCGGGGCAATGCTGGCACCGGTGCTGAGCCAGTCCGGCGATTGCGGCCCGCTGATGCCCGAGGACATGCCGCCCGACGGATATGCCCGTGGCGACACCGTGCGCATCGCCGGTCATCTTTCGGGCACCGAGGCGCGCAACGCCCTGTTCGACGCGGTAAGCGCCATATCCGGCGACAGGGAGGTCGTTCTCGACACCGTGATACTGAATCCGGCGCTCTGCGGCGTGGAGCAGTTCCTGCCGGTGGTATCGCAGGGCGGATTCGGGGTGGAATATTCGCTGGGAGCTACGGGCGAGACAAACCCGTCCGGCCGGTTCTTCGTCGGTGAAAATCCGGTGATCGATGTCACTGTCCCGCCCGATGTGACAACCGGATATCTCTATGTCTCGATCGTCGATGTGACAGGCAGCGTCTTTCACCTGCTGCCCAACCGCAACCGCACGGACAATTCGATCGCGGATTTGCGCGCCGGCGCAACGGGGGCACTCAAGGTCCGGGTGGCCTATGCCGTGGGCGAAAGCGATGGCCCCGACAAGCTGGCCTTCGAGGTCGACGACAGCCTGCTGGGCAAGAGCGAAGTGCTGATCCTGCACACATCCGAACCGCTGTTCGACGAATTGCGACCGACCACCGAAAGCGCCGAAGGTTACGCCATGGCGCTGGAGGCACAGCAATCCGAACGACCCGGCGCAATCCTGTCGCTCGACCGCGGCACGCTGGCCATGGCCCAGCCCTGAGCGCACCCTTCAGGCGACATCGACCACGATCACCGTCACGTTGTCGGCGCCGCCCCCGTCGAGCGCGCGCTGGACCAGCGTCTGCGTGACGGTTTCGATGGGCGACTGACGCAATATTCCTTCGAGCTGTGCCAGCGAAAGGTACTTGGTAAGCCCGTCGGTGCAGAGCAGGAAACG
>NZ_JBKEAE010000034.1:0-3584 GCF_047971885.1 Tropicimonas sp.
GCGGGTATCGAGCATGACGCGCATATAGGCGGACGGTGTGGGCGGAGCAATCGCCGTTATCACCGCCGCGCACCGATTTCGCCGACAGGCGGGATCGCCGCCCCCTGCACACACCGCACCCGCGCGCAGCGAAAATCCAACCGCAGGGTTTTCACCGCCGACCCGCCCGGCTATGCAGCGCGTATGCTTGAAATCATGTCGGACAGCGTGCGGCGCGACCGCAAGACCGCAAGTTCCGGGTCGCCGGCCCCGCGCCGACAAGCGTGGCCGTCGGGCCCGGGGCTGGAAAAGAACCACCGCCCCCTGCGGCGCTGGCGCTTCGACAGGGCATCGCAACCGGCAAGTGGGAGGAAGCGCCGATGAAAACCATCCTGATCGCCAACCGCAAGGGCGGCTGCGGAAAGACGACGGTGGCAATAACGCTTGCCGCCGCGCTCGCCGACGGGGGATGGAAGGTGGCGCTGGCCGACGCCGATCAGCAGAAATCCTCGACCCGCTGGCTCAAACGGCGCCCGTCCGACGCGGCGCCGATCAGACCGCTCGACTGGTCGCACGACAAGCTGCTGGGCGAGGTTCCCAAGGGTATCGACTGGGTGGTGATCGACGCGCCCGGATCGCTCTCGGACGACGGCATGCAGAAGCTGGTGGCCGAAGCGCGGGCGGTGATCTGCCCGGTGCTGCCGTCGTTTTTCGATGCGGACAGTTCCCGACGGTTTCTGAAGGATCTGCGCGACATCAAGCGGATACGAAAGGGCAAGGTCGGGATCGAGCTTCTGGCGAACCGCATCAGGCCGCGCGTCCGCGCCAACGAACGGCTCGATCTCTTTTTCGACAGGATGGGGCAGCAGCCAGTCGCCCGCATCACCGAACGCGTGGCCTATGGCGATCTTGCCGAACGGGGCCTGTCGATCTTCGACAAGCCGCAGGCCGTCTATCAGCCGATACGCGAACAGTGGAGTCCGCTGATCCGTGCAATCGTCTGAAACAGGCGCCGGATGGCAACAAAAGCCTGTTCGGGGTTCGCGCAAGTTGACCGGAGCCCCGTGTTGCTGTAAATGGCGCGCGTCCGCGATCCGCGCCGACATCTGCCGCAGGGGCGTCTGGCAAGTTACGTCCCATCTTACCGCAGCCAAGCGCTGCCAGATTGGACGTACATGACGAAGTTTTCCGACCTGAACCTGGACCCCAAGGTCCTGAAAGCCATCGAAGAAACCGGTTACGAGACCCCGACGCCGATCCAAGCGGGCGCAATTCCGCCCGCGCTCGAGGGCAAGGACGTGCTTGGCATCGCCCAGACCGGCACCGGGAAGACCGCCTCCTTCACCCTGCCGATGATCACGCTGCTCGGCCGTGGCCGGGCGCGGGCGCGCATGCCGCGCAGCCTCGTGCTGGCGCCGACGCGCGAACTGGCCGCCCAGGTCGCCGAGAATTTCGATGTCTATGCGAAATACACCAAGCTGACCAAGGCGTTGCTGATCGGCGGGGTTTCCTTCGCCGAACAGGACAAGCTGATCGACAAGGGCGTGGACGTGCTGATCGCCACGCCGGGCCGGCTGCTCGACCATTTCGAACGCGGCAAGCTGCTGCTCACCGGCGTGCAGGTGATGGTGGTGGACGAGGCCGACCGGATGCTCGACATGGGGTTCATCCCCGATATCGAACGCATCTTCCAGCTTACGCCGTTCACCCGGCAGACGCTGTTCTTCTCGGCCACCATGCCGCCCGAGATCGAGCGGCTGACCAACACCTTCCTGCACAATCCGGTCAAGGTCGAGGTCGCCCGCCAGGCAACCGCATCCGAGACCATCACGCAGGGGCTGGTGCAGTTCAAGCCCTCGCGCCGCGACCGTACCGCCAGCGAAAAGCGCGCCATGCTGCGCGCGCTGATCGAACGCGACGGCGCCGATTGCCGCAACGCGATCATCTTCTGCAACCGCAAGGTCGATGTGGATATCGTCGCCAAGTCGCTCAAGAAACACGGACTGAACGCCGAGCCGATCCATGGCGATCTCGATCAGGCGCACCGCACGCGCACGCTCGACGGATTTCGCGACGGTTCGATCCGGTTCCTCGTCGCCTCCGATGTCGCGGCGCGCGGGCTCGACATTCCCAACGTGAGTCACGTCTTCAACTTCGACGTGCCGAACCATTCCGAGGACTACGTGCACCGCATCGGCCGCACCGGGCGAGCCGGGCGCGATGGCACCGCCTACATGATTGCGACCCCGGCCGACGACAAGTCGGTCGCCGCGATCGAAAACCTCGTCGAGCAGGAAATCCCGCGTATCGAAGCGCCCGCCCTGCCCCAGAGCGAAAGCCGTTCGCGGCGGCGCAGTTCCGCCCCGGCGGAAAGTGTCGCCGAGGAACAATCGCCTGCCGACACCCAACGCACCGAGCGCGCTTCGCGCCCCCGGCGCAGCGAGCGGGCGCGCGGCGGCGAACGCAAGTCCGATGGCCGGGTCGTGGGCATGGGCGATCACGTGCCCGATTTCATCCTGCGCTCGTTCAGCTGAGCTCGGCGCGCGGTTCTCCGACCCGCCGCGCTTTGCGTTTGCATCCACCCGCGACACCACCGGGTGACGGCGTTGCACTTCGGCGCGTTTCGCCGAAGCGGGCGTTCCTCCCCTGATTGGCCAATGGGCGAAGCGGATGGGTATCTTCCCTCTGCCCGCCGCCGGGAGGGGTTGCGCCGGAAGCTGGAGCATATGCGGCAATAGCAGGGGTGACAGCCCGGCAACCTGCTGTCAGTGTGGGGAGGCTGAGCGGCGCATCCAATGCACCCGCACCCTGCACATGAAAGTCCCGAGGGGAGGAGAATATATGAAGGTTCTGAAAAGACACGGACGCAAGCTGGCGGTGATGCTCGCCGCTTCGGCGATGCTGACGGGTTCGGCCATGGCGTTCGAGCCCGAACAGCCGGAATGCATCGCGCCGGCCAACCCGGGCGGCGGCTGGGATTTCACCTGCCGTCAGGTCGGCAAGGTCCTGCAGGAGCTCAAGCTGATCGGATCGACCATGCAGGTCATGAACATGTCTGGCGGCGGCGGTGGCGTGGCCTTCGCCGCGGTGGTGAACAAGCGGAAGGACGACAACGACCTGATCGTCGCAGCGTCCTCGGCAACCTCGACCCGCCTGGCGCAGCGCGCCTATCCCGGCAATACCGCCGATCAGGTGCGCTGGCTCGCCTCGGTCGGGGCCGATTACGGCGTGATCGCCGTGGCCGCCGACAGCCCGGTCAACACGTTGCCGGAACTGATGGACCAGATGAAGGCCGATCCGCGCTCGGTCGCCATCGGCGGCGGTTCGGCTGTCGGCGGCTGGGATCACCTGAAGGTTCTGATCGCCGCCAAGGAAGCCGGCATCGAAGACGTTCGAAGCGTCAAGTACATCGCCTTTGCCGGCGGCGGCGAGGCGGTGACGCAGCTTCTGGCCGGTTCGCTGCAGGGATTCTCGGGCGATCTGTCCGAGGCCAAGGGCTTTGTCGAATCCGGCGACATCAAGGTGATCGCGCTGCTTGCGCCCGAGCGCCTGGGCGGTGAATTCGCCGATCTGCCGACCGCCAGCGAACAGGGCATCAATGCCAT
>NZ_JBKEAE010000075.1:0-7193 GCF_047971885.1 Tropicimonas sp.
CGGCGCAGCCGGGCTGGGCGGCGCGGCCGCTGGCCGAACGCATCGCGCTGGTGCGCGCCGCCGTCGCCGAGGTCGGCCGCACGACCGACCGGATGGCGGTGGAACTGGCGCACCAGATGGGCCGCCCGGTGCGCTACGGCGGCGAATTCCGCGGCTTCGAGGAACGCGCGCTCTACATGGCCGGGATCGCCGAGCAGGCGCTGGCGCCGGTTGTCATCGAGGACAGCGATAATTTCCGGCGCAGGATCGCACGTGTGCCGCACGGTGTGGTCTTCGTCGTGGCGCCGTGGAACTATCCCTACATGACGGCGATCAATACCATCGCCCCGGCGCTGATCGCCGGCAACACGGTGGTGCTGAAACATGCCGCCCAGACCCTGCTGGTGGGCGAACGTCTGGCCGAGGCGTTCCATGCCGCCGGCATTCCCGCCGAGGTGTTCCAGAACGTCTTCCTGTCGCACGACACGACCGCAGCGCTGATTGCCGGCGGCGCCTTCGATTTCGTCAATTTCACCGGCTCGGTCGCCGGCGGCAGGGCGATGGAGCGCGCCGCCGCCGGCACCTTCACCGCCGTCTCGACCGAGCTTGGCGGCAAGGATCCGGGCTATGTCCGCGCCGATGCCGATGTCCAGGCAGCCGCCGAGACGCTGATCGACGGCGCGATGTTCAACTCCGGCCAGTGCTGCTGCGGGATCGAGCGGATCTATGTCGACCGGCGCGTATATGACGAATTCGTCGACAGAAGCATCGCCATCGTCGCGGGCTACCGGCTTGGCAACCCTCTCGACCCCGTAACCACCCTTGGCCCGATGGCCAACATCCGCTTCGCCCGCGAGGTGCGTGGCCAGATCGCCGATGCGCTGGCCGGTGGGGCGGTGGCCCGGGTGCGGCCTTTTGCCGAAGATGACGGCGGCACCTATGTGAGCCCGCAGATCCTGACCGGGGTCAGCCACGACATGCGGATCATGCGCGACGAGACCTTCGGCCCCGTTGTCGGCATCATGCCGGTCGGGGACGACGAGGAAGCCGTCGCGCTGATGAACGACAGCGCCTTCGGCCTGACCTGCTCGATCTGGACCGGTGACGTGGAGGCCGCCGAGGCGATCGGCCAGCGGCTGGAAACCGGCACCGTCTTCATGAACCGCTGCGACTATCTCGATCCGGCGCTGTGCTGGACCGGTTGCAAGGATACCGGCCGGGGCGCAGGGTTGTCGCTGCTCGGCTTCCACGCGCTGACGCGCCCGAAATCCTATCACCTGAAAAGGGCCTGACCCCATGAAACTGGTCGGAAACTGGAACTACCCCACCCCGGTACGCTTCGGTGCCGGTCGGATCGCCGAGATCGCCGATGCCTGTTCGGCCGCCGGTATCGCCCGGCCGCTTCTGGTCACCGATCGCGGCCTTGCCGCGATGGAGATCACCGCGCGCACCCTCGATCTGCTCGACGAGGCCGGGCTTGGCCGCGCGATGTTCGCGGATGTCGATCCGACCCCGAGCGACCGCAACGTCGAGGAGGGGCTGAGGGTCTATCGCGACGGCGGCTTCGACGGTGTGGTCGCCTTCGGCGGCGGTTCGGGGATCGATCTGGGCAAGGTGCTGGCCTTCATGGTCGGCCAGACCCGCCCGTTGTGGGATTTCGAGGATATCGACGACTGGTGGACCCGGGCCGACGCAGGCGCCATCCACCCCGTCGTCGCCGTGCCCACAACCGCCGGAACCGGCTCCGAGGTCGGGCGTGCCGGTGTCATCACCAATTCGCGGAGCCACGAGAAAAAGATCATCTTTCATCCCCGAATGCTGCCATCGGTGGTGATCTGCGACCCGGAACTGACCGTTGGCATGCCGCAGCCGATCACCGCCGGCACCGGGCTCGATGCCTTCGCCCACTGCGTCGAGGCATTCTGCTCGCCGCATTATCACCCGATGTCGCAGGGGATCGCGCTCGAAGGGATGCGGCTGGTCAGGGAATATCTGCCGCGGGCGCATGCCGACGGCGGCGATATCGAGGCGCGGGCCCACATGATGTCGGCCGCCGCCATGGGGGCGACCGCGTTCCAGAAGGGGCTGGGGGCGATCCACGCGCTGAGCCATCCGGTCGGGGCGCGTCATCACACCCATCACGGCACGACCAACGCGCTTTTCATGCCGGCGGTGCTGCAATTCAATCGCCCGGCCTGCGAAGGCGTTCTGGGGCAGGCGGCGGCCTATCTGGGGCTCGACGGCGGCTTCGACGGATTCGCCGCATTCGTCGACGATCTGAACGCCCGGATGGGCATCCCGCAAACCCTGACCGAACTGGGTGTCACCGATCCCGACCTTGATGCGCTGACCCGTTCGGCGCTGGCCGATCCCAGCACCGGTGGCAATCCGGTCGCGATGACCTACGAGAACACCCGCAGGCTCTATGAAGCGGTGCTGTAAACGTGGCCCGACGACATGAGTCCGATCATGCCGTCGCGCTGGCTACCGCCCCGTCATCTCCGGTTGTGAAAAACGACGAGACCCGACCTTGTCCGAAGCTCGGCTTTGCCTCGCGTGATCGCGCTTGCGGGCGGCCTGCCGGGATGGCCGGCAGGCCGCCCCGGCGGTTCGTGAGCGGCAGATCAATGCCCCAGATAGGCCCGCAGGGTGGCCTCGGTGCCGTTCGTCCAGAGCGATTCGAGCGCCGCCGCGAATGCGGCGCGGAAGATCGGATTCCTGCCGACATCGCCATAGATGTCTTCCATCCCCAGCCAGTCCGCAGGGTTTTCGCGCGCCGCATGCGCGCGTTCGACCAGCCTGTCCCACGAGGGATCGTTGGGTTCGATGGCCACGCCCTGTTCGTCTTCGCCGTAGCAGTAGCGGCACCAGAGCGCGCTGGCCAGCGCCAGACCGCTTATGTCGCGTCCGGCCTTCAGGCAATCGGCGGCGGACGGCACGATGAACTTGGGCTGCCGGTTCGAGCCGTCAAGGCAAAGACGGCGTACCTGATCCTCGACCCGCGGGTTGGCGAAACGCTCCTTGATGAGGTCGAGATACTGCACGAGCGAGGTGTCGGGCACCGGCGGAACGATCGGCACGATCTCCTCCCGCTCCACCTTGTCCATGAAGGCGCCGACCAGCGGATGGGTCATCGCCTCGTCCGCATAGACGCAACCGAGAAGATGCCCGGCATAGGCGATCAGCGCGTGGCCGCCGTTCAGGATGCGGATCTTCATGTGTTCATAGGGCGTCACATCGTCGACGAACTGCACGCCGACATTTTCCAGCGCCGGGCGCCCGGCTGTGAACCTGTCTTCCAGAACCCACTGGAGGAAGGGCTCGCAAAAAACGGGCCGTGCGTCATCCAGCCCGTATGCCGACAGCAGGTATTCGCGCCGCTCCGGCGTGGTCGCCGGGGTAATCCGGTCGACCATGCCGTTCGGAAAGGCGACATTCCCGGCGATCCAGCGCGCAAGGTCGGGATCCTGCGCCTCGGCGATGCCGACCACCGCGTTGCGGGTGACAACACCGTTGTGGGGAACGTTGTCGCAGGACATGATGGTGAAGGGAACCTCGCCCGCCGCGCGCCGCGCCCTGAGGCCGGCGACGATGGTGCCGAAAATGGTCGTCGGATGATCGGGGTCGGCAATATCGGCCTGAATGTCCGGGCTGGACGGATCGAAGACACCGGTCGCCGGATCGATGAAATAGCCGCCCTCGGTCACCGTCAGCGAAACGATGCGAACCGCCGGATCGGCCATGGCCGCCAGGATGGCGCCGTTGCCCTTTTCGACCGGCAGGAAACCGGCCATCACGCCGATCACGCGCGCCCGGTCGCCGCTGCCGTCCTGCTCGACCACGGTATAGAGACAATCCTGTCCGACCAGCGCCTCGCGCTGTTGTGCATCGTACCGGACCACACCGCACCCGAGGATCGCCCAGTCTTCCGACCCGCCGAGCGACATCAGGTTGTCGAGATAAACGGCCTGATGCGCGCGGTGAAAGTTCCCCATCCCGACATGCAGAATGCCCGGCGCAAGCAGCGACCGGTCGTATCCCGGCGCCGCGATGCCTTCGGGCAGTTTGTCGAGGGTTGCGTTTGACAGCCTGATCGTCATGGTTCCGTCCTTTCAGAACAACATCGGCATTCCGCCATCCACATCACATGTGGCTCCGACGCGGTGGGAAGCGGTGCAAAGCCGGGAAACGCGAGGGCAACCGCACGTTCCCCGGTGCCGAAGCGTCGGCTATCGGCATGTCTCCGCGGCCGGCGGGACCTGCCCCGCAGACCGCCATTTCACGCGCGCGCTTCCCTCCCCGCACCGGTGCCCCGCCCGCTCTCGCATCTCCGGCGGGCTTCGTCCCGGCCCGGGGCTTTCCGGTCATCTGCCTTCGGTCTGGCGACACACCGGCGACACGATCACCCGCAAACCGATTTGCACCGGCAGGCACCCTGCCGGCGGACAGGCTTACTTCAGGACGCGCCCGCTCTGGTCGAAGCGGTGCAGGTGCACCACGGTCGGCGTCAGGTAGACGCTGTCGCCCCGGTGCAGGTCGACCTCGCCGCTTTCCCGCACGGTCAGCGGCTCGTTCCAGCCGTCGATCATGATGTGGAAGAAGGTATCCGAACCGAGATGCTCGGATACGCCGACCTTGCCGTGCCATGTCCCGCCCTCGCGGGAGACGGCGATATGTTCGGGGCGGATACCGATGGTCGCGGCGTCGTGCTCGGCGGCAATCGCACCGCCGATGAAGTTCATCTTCGGCGATCCGATAAAGCCGGCGACGAACTGGTTCGCCGGCGAGCGGTAGAGCTCCAGCGGCGAACCGACCTGCTCGATATTGCCGGCCCGCAGCACGACGATCTTGTCGGCCATGGTCATGGCCTCAACCTGATCGTGGGTCACGTAGATCATCGTCGTGGCGAGGGTCTGGTGCAGTTCGGAGATTTCCAGCCGCATGTTGACCCTGAGCGCGGCATCGAGGTTCGAAAGCGGCTCGTCGAACAGGAACGCCGAAGGCTCGCGCACGATGGCGCGGCCGATGGCGACCCGCTGACGCTGGCCGCCCGAAAGCTGCCCCGGCTTGCGATCGAGGTAATCGGCCAGGTTCAGCACCTTGGCCGCGTTGTTCACCCGCGCGTCGATTTCGGCCTGATCCATCTTGGCCATCCGCAGCGGGAAGGCGATGTTCTTGCGCACCGACATGTGCGGATAAAGCGCGTAGGACTGGAACACCATCGCCAGACCGCGCCTGGCGGGCGGCATTTCGGTGGCGTTCCTTCCGTCGATCAGGATCTCGCCCGAGGATACGTCCTCCAGCCCAGCGATCAGCCGCAGGAGCGTGGACTTGCCGCAGCCCGAGGGGCCGACGAAAACGACGAATTCGCCGTCGTTGATTTCCAGATCCAGCGGCGGAATGACTTCCACGTCGCCAAAGGCCTTGCGTACCTGCTTGAGTGTGATTTGTCCCATTGGTCTTGCCCCCTTACTTGACGGCGCCGAAGGTCAGGCCGCGGACGAGTTGTTTCTGGCTGAACCAGCCCATGATGAGAATTGGCGCGATGGCCATGGTCGAGGCCGCGGAGAGCTTGGCGTAGAACAGGCCCTCGGGGCTGGAGTAGCTGGCGATGAACGCGGTGAGCGGAGCCGCCTTGGCTGCCGTCAGGTTGAGCGTCCAGAAGGCTTCGTTCCAGGCCAGGATGATGTTCAGAAGAACGGTCGAGGCCATGCCGGGGATCGCCATCGGAGTCAGGACATAGAGCACCTCTTCCTTCAGAGAGGCACCGTCCATCCGCGCCGCTTCAAGGATCTCGCCGGGGATCTCCCTGAAATAGGTGTAGAGCATCCAGACGATGATCGGCAGGTTGATCAGCGTCAGGACGATGACCAGCCCGGTGCGGGTGTCCAGCAGCCCGAAATCGCGGAAGATCAGGTAGATCGGGATCAGAACGCCCACCGGCGGAAGCATCTTGGTAGACAGCATCCACATCAGAACGTCCTTGGTCCGCTTGGCCGGAACGAAGGCCATCGCCCAGGCGGCGGGGATGGCGATTGCCAGGCCGATCAGCGTCGAGCCGACCGACAGGACAACCGAGTTCCAGAAGTGCAGGAAGTAGTTCGAACGCTCCTGTACCGTGGCGTAGCTTTCAAGCGTCCATGGCGCCGAAAGAACCTGAAGCGGGGTCTTGATCGCGTCGCCTTCGGTCTTGAACGACAGGATGAAGATCCAGAGGATCGGAAAGAAGATCAGGAAGCCGACCGTCCAGGCCAGAAGCGTGGTCCAGGTCTTGCGGCTGGTTGAAACTGCGCGTGCCATGTCTCTCCCCTCCTCAGGCGTCGAGGTTCTTGCCGATCATCCGCATCAGGAAGAAGGCAACGATGTTGGCGAGAATGATGGCGACGACGCCACCGGCGGAACCTCCGCCCACGTCGAACTGCAACAGCGACTGGACATAGACGAGGAAGGTCAGGTTGGTCGTGGCGCTGCCCGGACCGCCGTTCGTCGTCACCAGAATCTCGGCGAAGATCGACAGCAGGAAGATGGTCTGGATCAGGATCACGACGGTGATCGCGCGGCTCAGGTGCGGCAGCATGATGTGGATGAAGCGCGCTATCCACGGCGCTCCGTCCATCTCGGCTGCCTCGAGCTGCTCCTGGTCGAGCGACTGGAGCGCTGTCAGCAGGATCAGGGTTGCGAAGGGCAGCCATTGCCAGCTCACGATCCCGATGATCGAGGCAAGCGGTGCCTGCGCCAGAAAGTCGAACGGCTCCATGCCGAGAAACTTTGCCAGATGGCCGAACAGCCCGTTCACCGGATTCATGAACATGTTCTTCCACACCAGCGCGTTCACCTTCGGCATGACGAAGAACGGCGCGATCACCAGGATGCGCACGATCCCCTGCCCGAAGAACGGCTGGTCGAGCAGAAGCGCCAGCAGAACGCCCCCGATGACAGTGATGATCAGCACACCGCCGACCAGCGCCAGCGTGTTCCAGATCGCGTTGAGAAAGGCGGGATCGGTCAGGAAATACCTGTAGTTGGTGAAGCCCGTCCATTCCTCCATGCCGGGCATCAGCAGGTTGTAGCGCAGAAACGAGAAGTAGAGCGTCATCGACAGCGGCACGATCATCCACCCGAGCAGGAGAAGAACTGCTGGAGCGATCATGAAACGCGCTGCCGCACGGGAATGTTGCGTGGCCATGGCCGGCATCTCCGGTCGGAAACGATGG
>NZ_JBKEAE010000078.1:0-22479 GCF_047971885.1 Tropicimonas sp.
CGATCCCATCCCGAACTCGGCCGTTAAGTGCCGCCGCGCCGATGGTACTGCGTCTCAAGACGTGGGAGAGTAGGTCACCGCCAAACCTGGAAAAGCCCCATTAACTCTCATATCCGATTGACCTGACGAAGGACGCCAAGGCAACCCAACGGCTTGAATGGGTAGATCACCCCGGCCAACGACACGATTGACGCAAGCGCCAAGACTCTGTTGCACAAATCAGCTGTTGACCGAGGTTCCCCTTTCCCCGGACGGACTTATGCCACAGCTTCCGTGACGGGTAGGCCAATGGCATCCATGATTATGAACCAGGGGATCAAACCGGGGAGGATCAAAATCAGACTGAACCCAAACGTGCTGATGAGCCGTTGTTGGCGGATGCATTCATGGATCGTGTTCGAAGCAACTCTCACGTTCTTCTGCTTGAAGGCAAATCCATGCGCTGATCGTTGACTGCGCAGTCTTAATAGGGCTGCGCGCTCAATCAGTTGAAACTGTGCTGTTCAATCTGATGGGATTTTGCACTTTAGCGATTCAATACCGCGACCCTATCACGGATAACGTGTTTGTGTGGCGTTTTACGGGCGAAGTTTGAAGGCACCCGACTTCGCGGGGGGCGATATGCGGTCACGTCTTTGTGAGCGTCCAAGGGGCTTTCGGGCAGCCTGTGCGCTTGCATTAGAGTATGTATAGAAATCTAGACTTCTGAATTTCCGATGCAATATCAATAGATTACAGGAATAAATGGCAGTCCGTAGGGGAATCGAACCCCTCTTTCCAGGTTGAAAACCTGGCGTCCTAACCGATAGACGAACGGACCGTGCCGGTTGGTGACGCGTTGTTTAGGCAAGCTGCCGGGGGCGCGCAAGAGAAATTTCGCCCTTTCCGGAGAAATGTTTGCGCCTTCGGAACTGTGCCAAAATATGGCCGTGTCAGGCCCGGGCGGCGTCCTCCAGTTGGAGTTGCGGGGCGCGGCGGCCGTTCCATTCGTTGATGTCCAGCCGCCCCGCCAGATGGAAGCGCGCGCCGCCGTGCGCCACCAGCGCCGGGCCGAGTGGTCCGTTGAAGGCGTTGAAGGCGATGGCGTCGAGGCGGGCGCCCAGGCCGTCGCCAAGGGTGAGCTTGAGGTGTGCCTCGCCGACCCGGCGCGCGTGCAGCACCAGCATGTCGGGCAGGGCGAAACGGGGCGCGGGCGCCGATGCGCCGAAGGGCCCGGCGGACTCGAGCCGTTCGATCAACTCGACACTCGCGGCGCCCGGCATCAGCAGCCCGTCGAGCTTCAGGTCGCACGGGCCGGCCCCAGCGGCGCCCTGTCGGGCCAGCAATTCGCCAAGCCGTTCCATCGCCGCATCCAGATTTGCCCGCTCGACCGTCAGGCCGGCCGCCATCCTGTGCCCGCCGCCCTTGAGCAGCAGCCCTTCGCCGGTGATCCGCTGCACCGATGCACCGAGATCGACGCCGGCGATGGAGCGGCCCGAGCCCTTGCCGATCGCGTTTTCCAGCCCGATCACCACAGCGGGGCGGTTGGTTGCCTCTTTCAGGCGCGATGCCACGATACCGACAACACCGGGGTGCCAGCCGTCGCCCGCTGCCCAGACCAGCGGCCCGTCGAGCCCACGGGCTTCGGCCTGGGCAAGGGCCGCCTCGGTGACGCGCG
Source organism: Tropicimonas sp. (assembly GCF_047971885.1). Taxonomy (NCBI): domain Bacteria; kingdom Pseudomonadati; phylum Pseudomonadota; class Alphaproteobacteria; order Rhodobacterales; family Roseobacteraceae; genus Tropicimonas; species Tropicimonas sp. Next base: position 1,658 of record NZ_JBKEAE010000078.1, read on the forward strand.
CTTCGATCTCGCGGCGGTCGCGGTTGAGTTGATCAAGCTCCTCGGCCAGCGCCTGCGCTTCGGCCGGATCGTCGGTTGCAAGCAGCCGCGCGCCAAGATCGGCCTTGCCGATCCGCCCGCCGGCGTTGATGCGCGGGCCGAACAGGTAACCCAGGTGATAGGCGCGCGGAGCCTCCCTGAGCCCGGCCACATCCGCCAGCGCGCAGAGGCCGGTCCGCTCGCGCCGGGCCATCACCTGCAACCCGGTACGCACCAGCGCACGGTTGACCCCGACAAGCGGCGCCACATCGGCCACGGTCGCCAGTGCCACCAGATCGAGCAGCGCCATCAGGTCGGGGCCGCTCCGCCCGTCGGCCCGCATCCGACGGTTGAGTTCGATCAGCAGCAGGAAGACGACCGATGCGGCGCACAGATGCGACAGATCGCAGGATTCGTCCTGCCGGTTCGGGTTGACCACCGCCAGTGCCGGCGGCAGCGTCTCGCCCCCCAGATGGTGGTCGAGCACGACCACATCCGTTCCGTCCGCGGCGGCCAGTGCCTCGTGCGAGAGGGTGCCGCAATCGACGCAGACGATCAGGTCGTGATCGCGGGCCAGCGCGCCCATCGCGACCGGGTTGGGGCCATAGCCCTCGTCGATGCGGTCGGGCACATAGAGCGTCGCCACCTGCCCAAGCGACCGGAGCCAGACGATCAGCAGCGCCGCCGAGGCGCCCCCGTCGACGTCGTAATCGGCAAAGATGGCGATGCGCTCGCGCCGTGTCACGGCAGCCAGCACGCGGCTCGCGGCACTTGCCATATCCTTTAGCACAAGCGGGTCGGGCAGCAGATCGCGCAGCGTCGGCTGAAGAAAGGCCTCGGCGGTTTCGGCGCGGACACCCCGGCGCGCCAGCAGGCGGCAGAGCGGATCGGGCAGGCGGGTGGCCTGCCCGATGGCGCCGGCCAGCCTTTCCTGTTCGATGTCGGGTCCAACCCAGCAGCGCCCGGTGAGGGAGCTTTCGACACCCAGAAATGTTGCGCTCATGCGGCCCCTGTCAGACCGGGTTGGAATAGGTCATCCGCCGAACCGACCCGGTCTTCGACCTCATCAGCAGCGTTTCGGTGGTGTAGCGGTTCGGCATCCGTTTCACACCCGGCAGGATGCTGCCGTCGGTAACGCCAGTGGCGGCAAAGATGACATGGCGCGTCACCATGTCGTTCAGGGTATAGACCCGGTTCAGGTCGGTGATGCCGGCCTTGGCGGCGCGTCCGCGTTCGTCGTCGTTGCGAAACAGCAGCTTGCCGTACATCTGCCCGCCCATGCATTTCAGCGCCGAGGCCGCCAGTACGCCCTCGGGGGCGCCGCCGGCACCCATGTACATGTCGATCCCGGTCAGATGCGGTTCGGCGCAGTGCATGATGCCGGCAACGTCACCGTCGGTGATGAAGCGGATCGCGGCGCCGGTCCTGCGGATCTCCTTGACCAGATCGTCGTGGCGTGGCCGGTCGAGAACGCAGACGTTGATGTCGCTGGTCTCGCAACCCTTGGCGGCCGCCAGGGCGCGGATGCGTTCGACGGGCTCCATGTCGAGCGTGACCACATCGACCGGATAGCCCGGGCCGATGGCCAGTTTTTCCATGTAGACGTCGGGCGCATGCAGCATCGAGTTGCGCGGCCCCATGGCGATCACCGTCAGCGCGTTGGGCATGTCCTTGGCAGTGAGTGCCGTCCCTTCGAGCGGATCGAGCGCGATGTCGACCTCGGGGCCTTCGCCGGAGCCGACCTTTTCGCCGATATAGAGCATCGGCGCCTCGTCGCGCTCGCCCTCGCCGATCACCACAACGCCCCGGATATCGAGTTGGTTGAGCTGTTCGCGCATGGCGTTGACGGCGGCCTGGTCGGCGGCCTTTTCATCGCCGTGGCCGATCAGGTGCGCCGAGGCCATCGCTGCGGCCTCCGAGACCCGGGCGAGGCCGAGCGAGAGCATACGGTCGTGAAATTCGGGCGGCTGGTGCATGGTCGCGAACTTTCTGAATCGAATGTAAGGGGTACTGCGCCTGTGCTAGCGGGGCACGGTGCGGCAAGGCAACCTTGTTATCGCTAAACAGCCGAACCGGGCCGGTTTATTGCCTATTCACACGTCTTCGATACGAATGGCGACCGGTTCGCCCTGTACCACGCCGGTTGCGGCGAAGTTCTCGAGCGCGATATCGAGCGATCCCCGGTCGGTCCGGTGGGTGACGATCAGCACCGGGGCGGCGCCGCTTTCGTGCTGGGTCTGGCGCATGCGGTCGATGCTGATGCCGGCATCGCCCAGCACGGTTGCGATCTTGGCCATGGCGCCTGGTTTGTCGACCAGCTTCATGCGCAGGTAATAGGGCGCCGGGGTTGTGGTACGGGCCGGTCTGGCCCTGGACAGTCCGGCAGCGGGCTGGCCGAAAGTGGTCAGGCGCGTGCCGCGGGCGATCTCGATGATGTCGCTCAGAACGGCGCTTGCGGTCGGGCCCTCGCCGGCACCGGCGCCGCGCAGTACGATCTGGCCCACCGAATCCCCTTCGAGCACCACCATGTTGGTGCCGCCCTGCAACTGCCCCAGCGGGCTGTCGGCCGGCACGAGGCAGGGAGACATGCGCTGCTCCAGCCCGCGCCCCGTCATCTGCGCTACGCCCAGCAGCTTGATCCGGAAGCCCATGTTGCGCGCGGTGCGGATGTCGTCGATGGAGATCTTCTGGATGCCTTCCAGTTCGATTGCGCCGAAATCGACCTGCGTGCCATAGGCGATCGAGGCAAGCAGGGCCAGCTTGTGCCCGGCGTCGATGCCGCCCACGTCGAGGTTCGGATCCGCCTCCAGATAACCCAGCTTGTCGGCCTCGTCGAAGACGGTCTGATATGGCAGCCCCGATTCCTCCATCCGGGTGAGGATGTAGTTGCAGGTGCCGTTCATCACGCCCATCACGCGCGTCACCTGATTGCCGGCAAGCCCTTCGGTCAGTGCCTTGACCACCGGGATGCCACCGGCCACCGCGGCTTCGAAACGGATGACGTGGCCGCGGGATTCGGCCAGTTCGGCCAGTTCCTGACCGTGGATCGCCAGCATCGCCTTGTTGGCGGTCACCACGTCCTTGCCGGCCCTGAGCGCCGCTTCGGTTGCCGCCCTGGCCGGGCCGTCGGCGCCGCCCATCAGTTCGACGAAAACGTCCACATCCTCGCGGGTTGCCAGCTTTACCGGATCGTCTTCCCAGCCGTAGCCGTCGATGGAAACACCGCGATTCTTGTCGCGGTTGCGGGCCGAGACGGCCGCGATCTCGATCGGGCGCCCCGAACGGGTTGCCAGCAGGTTGGCCTTCTGGCGGACGATCTTGACCACGCCGACACCGACGGTGCCAAGCCCCGCGATGCCGATGCGAAGGGGGTCTGTCATGGGTGTCTCCGGTTGTGAGTATCGAGGGGGCCGCTTGTGCCCGGCGAGGTTTATCCCGATCAGGTTTCGGGCGCAACGCGCGCCGCGTCCTCCCTCAGGCGCCGGCTTGTCGCCTGAAGGCTCTCGCGCTCGGCACTGTCCATGACCGGTCCCTGAAGCGCGGCTGCGCGTGCGCGCAGCGCCGCCGCCTCGGCCGACAGGCGCTGCTGCGTGCCGGCGTCGATGGTCTGGGCGCGCTCTGCGGCCAGCATCGCCTGGCTGTCCATAAGCTCGGGATCGGGGGCAGCGCGCGCTTCGGCGCTGACCCCGGCTTCAAGCTGCGGGAATGTGGCGCAGCCGGCGGTTGCCAGCACGGGCAGGAGGGCGGCCAGAAACAGCCGGAACTGTCGGAAAGGGGGGTGCATGGGGCCTCCGTCTCGGTCGCGCGCACCCTATCGCCGGCGGGTGGCAATGGGCAAGCCGCCGAGTTCGGGCTTGAATCGGACGCCCGTACGTCGGATTGTCGGGCCATGGCACGAAAGGCAGGATCGCACGCCGAAATTACCGGCCCCCGGATCAGGGGTGCCGCGCTGAAACTGTTCGCACGCCATGGCTACGCAGCGGTTTCGGTGCGCCGGATCGCTGCCGAGGTCGGGGTGCAGGCCGGTGCGCTGTACACTTATACGCCCGACAAGCAGGCGCTGCTGTTCGACCTCATGCTGAGCCACATGGAGCATCTGCTCGACAGTTGGGAGACCGAACCATCCCCGGCCGATCCGGTCGGGCGGCTCGAAGCGTTCACCCGGTTTCACGTGAGGTACCATCTGGACCGCCCCGACGAGGTGTTTCTCGCCTATATGGAACTGCGCAACCTTTCGCCCGGGAATTTCACCGTGATAGAACGCCTGCGGCGGCGATACGAGGCCTGTCTGGAACGGATCCTCGACGATGGTCGTGCCGCCGGTGTGTTCGATGTTGCCGATACGCGGGTGGCAACCATGGGGCTGATCGCGCTTCTGACCGGGGTCAGCACGTGGTTTCGCGACGACGGCAGGCTTGGCCGCGCCGATGTCGAGCGGATCTACTGGGACATGACGCGCAAGTCGGTCGGGTTGAACCCGCAGGACGGCGACGGTGCCGAAACAGCCCCGCGCGCGCCCATGGCGCGGGCCGGGCGTTCGGCGGTGGCCTGACGGCCCCGGAATGGATCCGGGGCCGCGTGGTTCCGGTTCAGTGGGCGGGGCGGATGAAGGTCCCGTTCCGCAACTCGGAAAAGGCGGTTATCAGCTCTTCGCGGGTGTTCATCACGATCGGGCCATGCCAGGCGATCGGCTCTTCGATCGGCGCGCCCGATATCAGCAGGAAGCGGATCCCCTCGGGACCGGCCTGCACCGTCACCTCGTCGCCGGTGCCGAAGCGGATCAGCGTGCGGTCGCCCGACATGTCGCGGATGTTGACCTCCTGTCCCATCACCTCTTTTTCTAGCAGCACGCCCTGCGGTTTCGACGCGTCGGTGAACAGGCCGGCGCCCTCGAAAACATAGGCGAAGGCGCGGCGATAGGTGTCGATCCTGAAGGTCTTGCGCACCCCGGCCGGGACCCACACGTCGAGATATTGCGGATTGGCGGCTATGCCGTCGACCGGCCCGCGCTTGCCCCAGAATTCGCCGATGATGACACGCACTTGCGTGCCGTCGTCATCGATGATTTCGGGAATGTCGCCGGACGCGATATCCTGATAGCGCGGCGCCGTCATCTTCAGCGATCCGGGCAGGTTGGCCCAGAGCTGGAAGCCGTGCATCTGCCCGCGGGTGTTTCCGTGCGGCATCTCCTGGTGCAGGATGCCGGAACCGGCGGTCATCCACTGAACGTCGCCCGCGCCGAGACTGCCGGCATTGCCGAGACTGTCGGCATGGTCGACAGTGCCTTTCAGCACATAGGTGATGGTCTCGATCCCGCGATGGGGATGCCAGGGAAAGCCGGCGGCATAATCCTGCGGGCGATCGTTGCGGAAATCGTCGAACAGCAGGAACGGGTCCATCAGGTCGGGCTCCTGAAAGCCGAACGCCCTGTGAAGCCTGACGCCGGCCCCCTCGATGGTGGGTACCGCGCGCATGGTGCGATCTACGGGTCTGAGAGACATGATCGATCTCCTTTCGCGGTGAAAGGTAAGAAGCGCCACGCGCCGCTGCAATTCCGGGCTCTGAGTGCGGGTGCGTTGGTGACTGTGCGAAATCGAACAATGGCAGATCCCGCTCGCCTCGGCGTCCGGCAGCGGATATGGAGCCGGTCATGTCCGACAGTTCAGCCGCACCCGTTCTTGCCACCATCGAACCCTCCGCCGCGCGCAGGGTCTTGGGAATCGTCGTCCTGTTCGCCCTCGGGGGTACGCTTATCTACCTTGGCCTGGCCCGTCCGCCCGACTCCCTGCCGTTGCAGGCCTTCCTGCTGGCGCTTGGCGCCGCAGTGCTGGCGCTGGGGAACGCGCTGCGGCAGGCGACGGCGAACCGGCTGGAACTGACACACGAGGTGCTGCGCGAAAGCACCGGGCGCGTTGTGGCGCGGGTCGACCGGATTGTCGCGGTGGAGCGGGGGGCGTTCGCCATCAAGCCGTCGAACGGCTTCCTGCTGCGCCTGTCCGGCCCCGAACCGGACGGAAACCGCTGGGCGCCGGGCCTGTGGTGGCGGCTGGGCAGGCGGGTCGGCGTTGGCGGGATCACCTCGGCGGGTGAGGGAAAGGCCGTTGCCGAATTGCTGAGCGCGATGATTGCGGAACGGTCGGCCTAGCCGTATCTGGTAACAGCCGCAACATTTGCCTGCGACCACAAGGGCTGACAGTTGGTGAAGGCCGGCAATGCGGACGAAGCTTCCGTTCGGACGGGAGCCCGGCCCGGAACAAGGGGCGTCAGCCCCGCCGGGCCAGCGGCCGACCGCCCGCACGGGCGGCCGCTTCCTCGCTGTAGCGCACTGAACGGGCGTTCGATGTGACGGCGCGATAAAGTGAAGACCGCCAGTGTAACAGCGGCCCCCTGCGGTCGTCCGCCGGCCCGGCTCCGCGCTCATGATTTTTGTCACTTTGGACTCGGTGCCGCCTCTCGGTGGCGAACGGGGCCTTCTTCAAGGCCGCTGGTCTTTTTCATGTGGGGCGGGCGCGCCGGGCCCCGCCCCACATGATTATATGATCGCCGTCTCCGTGGCGTTCGATCCGTTCTTCGCCATCCCGCCAGCGATTCCGTGTTTTCCTGCGGCTTCGGCGCGGGTCTGTGCCGCGGTCAGCCGCGCCGGTGTTTCGGGATGTCCGCAGGGGCGGTATTGTCTACAGGCCCTTGGCGCGATAGCTCAGCGCCACCCGCTGGATGGCCACGACATAGGCTGCCGTCCTCAGATCGGTGATGTCGTCACGCTCACGCCATATCTCGTGCATCGACTGGTAGGCAGCGCGCATCGTGTCGTCGAGGCCCGAGCGCACAAGCTCCAGTTCGTCGGCGCCGCGCAGGTAGCGTTCCTTGAAGCGCGGTGTCATCGACCACGAATCGCCCAGATAGCGGTCGAGCCGCTCCAGTTCGTCCACCAGCAACTGGTGGCGCGCCTCTTCCTGGCGCCGCTGCATGCGGCCGAAACGGATGTGGTTGAGGTTCTTGACCCATTCGAAATACGAGACCGTCACACCGCCGGCGTTGGCGTAAAGGTCGGGGATGATGACGGTGCCCTTGCGGCGCAGGATTTCGTCTGCTCCGGCGGTGATCGGGCCGTTCGCCGCCTCGATGATGAGCGGCGCGGCGATACGTTCGGCGTTGTTCATCGAGATCACACCCTCGAGCGCCGCCGGGATGAGGATGTCGCATTCCTTCTCGAGTACCACCGAGCCGTTGGCGACATAGCTCGCACCCGGGTAACCCTTCACGCCGCCGTGGCTGGCGATCCAGTTGCGCACCGCCTCGACGTCGAGACCGTTGTCGTCGATCAGCGCGCCGTCGCGCTCGACGATCGCGGTGACGATCACGCCGTCTTCCTCGCTCAGGAATCTGGCGGCGTGATAGCCCACGTTGCCGAGGCCCTGTACCACGGCCCGCTTGCCGTCGAGTTTGCCGCCAAGCCCGGATTCGGCCACGTCCTCGGGGTGGCGGAAGAACTCGCGGAGCGCGTATTGAACGCCCCGTCCCGTCGCCTCGACACGGCCCTGAATGCCGCCGGCATGGATCGGCTTGCCGGTGACGCAGGCGTTGGCATTGATGTCGGTGGTATTCATGCGCCGGTACTGGTCGGCGATCCAGGCCATCTCGCGCTCGCCGGTGCCCATGTCGGGCGCGGGCACGTTCTGGGCCGGGTTGATCAGGTCGCGCTTGGCAAGCTCATAGGCAAAGCGGCGGGTGATAAGCTCCAGTTCGTGCTCGTCGTATTCGCGCGGGTCGATGCAGAGCCCGCCCTTCGAGCCGCCGAAGGGTGTCTCGACCAGGGCGCATTTGTAGGTCATCAGCGCCGCGAGCGCCTCCACCTCGTCCTGATTGACCGAAATGGCATAGCGAATGCCGCCCTTGACCGGCTCCATGTGCTCGGAATGCACCGAGCGATATCCGGTAAACGTCTGGATGCGCCCGCGCAGCCGGACGCCGAACCGCACGGTGTAGGTGGCGTTGCAGACCCGAATCTTTTCCTCCAGACCGGGCGGCAGGTCCATGACCGAAACCGCTCGGTTGAACATCAGATCTACGGATTCGCGAAAACTGGGTTCGCGTAGTGCCTCCATTTTGGCCTCCTTGGGTTGCCCTTTGCTGAATGCTAGGGCAGAAATTGCCCGGGGCACAGCCGTATATTGCCGGCAGAAGCGAAAAAGCCTCAAGAGGCCGCCGGATGTGAACGCCCGCGCAAGGGTCCGCAAACATGGCGGGTTTTACGAAAACTCACACTGTCGCCCCGTTTTCGCCCGGCTTTTGCCGCAGTGCCATGATTGCCTGATTGGCAAGCCTGCGATCCGGCAGGCATTTCGGGCGGACGGTGCCGGTCATGAGATTTTCAGTGCGTTTTTCTCCCGCGCTTCGTGCGGATAACCCCCGGCGGCGGCGCGGCTTTGTTTCCGATCAAGCCGGCAGCATGCTGGTATTCAGCCTGTTCATCCTGCTTGCGATGCTGCTTGCCATCGGCATGGCGATCGACACCGCGCGCGTGGAGCTGGATCGCGCCAGACTGCAGACCGTCACCGACAATGCGATCCTGGCGGCGGCCGACCTTGAGCAGGGCCTCGACCCGACCGAAGTGGTCAACGACTATTACAGGAAGGCGGGGCTCGAAAACTACCACACCGAACCGGTGGTGGAATCGAGCCCGACCTTCCGCACCGTTTCCGCCACCGCCCGTTCGGTCGTTCCGACCCTGCTGATGAAGATGGTCGGCATCCATTCGCTGGTTGCGCCTGCGGCTGGTACGGCAACCGAATCCATGTCGGATGTCGAGATCGCGCTGGTGCTCGATGTCTCGGGTTCGATGGACGACACGACACCGACCCGTATCAGCCTGCTGAAACCGGCGGCCAGGAGCTTCATCGACACGGTGACCCGGCAGGAGGACGACCCGGGAACCACCGTCGTCTCGATCGTGCCGTTCTCGTCGCAGGTCTCGCTCGGCGAGGGGTTTCTGGCCCGGTTCGACAATACCGGCGAGCACAGCTATTCGTCCTGCGTCACCTTCGAGGCCGGGGATTTCCAGACCACCGGCATTTCGCTGGAAGCCACCCTGACCCGAACCGCCCATTACTACGCGATCAGTTCCTCGCTCAATCCCACGGTCGACTATCTGGTCTGCCCGCCCTCGGGCGATCGCGCCATCACCCCGTGGTCGCGCGACGCGGACCATCTGAAAGGGCGGATCGACGCGCTTCAGGTCTACGGCAACACCTCGATCGAGATCGGCACGAAATGGGGCGCCGCGCTGCTCGACCCGTCGTTGCGGCCGATCCTGAATGCGATGGAACTCGACGGCGAAATCGACGCGGCGCTGCGCGATCAGCCCTTCGACTACAGCCGCGAAAACACCATGAAGATCCTAGTCGTCATGTCGGATGGCGAGAACACCGGCAGCGGCGATATCAAGCCGCCCTACCGCGCGGGCCCGTCGGCGCTCTTTCGCCATATCGAGGTGAAACAGGATTGGGTCAGCACCGGCGGGTCGAAAGGGTTCTGGCGGACAACCAAAACCCCGCACTACAGCTATTTCGACGAGGAACGCGCCGGTACGGCGAAATACTATTCGGTCGACGACGACGCGTGGAAATCCGGACCAGATGGCGGAAGCGAGGCGGTGCGCCTGACATGGCCCGAAGTCTGGGACGACATGGCGGTCAGGTACTTCACCAGGAATATCAAGCGCAAGGCGCTTGGCGGAGACAGCGCGACCTACGACAACGAGATCAAGTTCGATCTGGTCGGGACCGACAAGAACCCGCGCACATCCGATATCTGTTCGGCGGCGAAGGCGGCCGGCGTGACCATCTTTACCATCGGCATGGATACCTATGGCAACGGCGATACGACACTGGCCGATTGCGCTTCGATGCCGTCCTATTTCTATGATGTGAAGAGCCTCGATATCGCAAGCGCGTTTGCCTCGATCGCGCGGCAGATCAACCAGTTGCGGCTGACGCAGTAGGGTGGTGGAAAATGCACCGGTTCTCCGCCCCACCGGCAACCCGATCCGGCCCCATACTGGCGGCCGGAGGTCTCGCGCGGAAACTGCGCCATGCCGATGACGGATCGTCTAGCATCGAGTTCGCGCTGCTGTTTCCGGTGGTATTCCTCGTCTTTCTGGCAACCTTCGAGATCGGGCTGCTGATGGTGCGGCAGGTGATGCTCGACCGGGCCACCGACCTGACGGTGCGGAGCCTGCGGCTGGGCCAATGGACCGATCCGACCCATGACGACATCAAGAGCGCCATCTGCGCGAACACGGCGATCATACAGGATTGCGAGGCGAACCTGCTGGTCGAACTCAGCCCCGTCTCGCAGGAAAGCTGGGTGCTGCCGCCGTCGACCACACCCTGCATCGACAAATCCGCCGAGGTGCAGCCGGCGACCGCGTTCCGGGCAGGCGTTCAGCACGAGTTGATGATGGTCCGGGTCTGCGCCCTGCAATCGCCGGTCTTTCCGATGGCGGCGACCGGGCTCGATCTGGAATATCAGGAATCCGGGCACTACGCGCTCGTCTCGATGTCGGTATTCGTCAATGAACCGCGATAGGAGCCACGACATGCAAGCCGCCATCCGCCGGACCGGCACCGCCGCGCGCCGCTTCGCGCGGGCCTGCGAGGGAACGGTCACCGTCGAGACCGTTCTTGTCCTGCCGGTTCTGTGCTGGCTCTATGCTGCGGCCTTCGTCTGGTTCGATGCCTACCGGGTGCAGAACCAGAACCTCAAGGCTGTCTATGCGCTGTCAGACGCGATCAGTCGCGAGACGCACAGCATCGACCAGAGCGATTTTGAGGGAATGGAAGCGATCTATGGCTATCTGACGCATGACCGCTTCCCGGTGAGGCTGCGGGTTTCGGCGATAAAATGTACCGCCAACTGCACCAGCGACGAGGACCGCACGCTCGAGGTCTGCTGGTCGGTCGCCAGCGCAACCGATACGCCGCTGACAAATTCCGACCTGCCCGACTATCTGGGCGTGACGCCGCTTTCCAATGCCGGCGACACGCTGGTTCTGACCGAAGCCTTCATGGAATATACCCCGGCCTTCAATGTCGGAATCGGCGCCCGGACCTTCGACCACCTGATCTTCACCCGGCCCCGTCTGGCCGGTCAGATAAAATTCGACGACGATGGCGAGATGAGGCATTGCTTTTCCGACTAAAGCGTTTCGACTTTACGGTGAAGCACCCTGTATCGGGGAATGCGTTCGAGCCGAAGGTGAGAGGCAGCGTTTCCCGATTCAATGAAAAGTCGAAATGCTGCAGGCGACGATCCGTCCTCAGGGTGTACAGATTCAGGCCGGCCCGTCGTAGGGTGCCGGTTCGCCTGCTCCCGGACCCGTCCGACCCCGGTCGCGGCGTCCGCCCGCCCGGTATCAGCGTTCGGCCAGATAATGGCCCGAGACATAGCCCTTGAGGCTGCGTGCTTCGCTCAGCGATATCTTGCACCAGGGCGTGCCGCCGATGCGGTCGCAGCCATGGGTGCGAACCCTGGTGCCGTTGGGCAGCCCGACGATGATCCGGAAGCCGGTTCCCGGCCCGGCGCGCAGCTTCAGCATCTCTTCGCCGGTCAGCCCGGTGACCTCGGCCTGACCGGCCTGTGCCGCAAGCGGTAAGCTCATGGTGGCCGCGACAATCAGCGCGGCAAGGCTCTTCGGGGGTCTGCTCATTCTGTCTGCCTCCGGTCTTTTGCTTTGTCGCCACGGTATCACGCAATACGCCGCCGAAGACGAGAGGGCGCGGCGAATTTCGCCCGGCGTGGCAATGGTGCCGTGGCCCGGTGCCGGCCGATTGTCGCCGCGTGTCGCGGACAGGCCGAATTTCGTCGGGCCACGCCATTGCCTTCTCCGCCGCCGGTTGGTTTGGTGCGCGCGGTACGAAAGAGGTGGCGAATGCGTTACAACGCCTGGCAGGTGCTGAAACAGGGGCTGACCGGAAATACCGGCTGGCGCCCGGCATGGCGCAAGGCCGAGCCGAAACCCGCCTACGATGTCATTATCGTCGGCGGCGGCGGGCACGGTCTGGCAACCGCCTATTATCTTGCCAGCAAGTTCGGTCTGACGAATGTCGCGGTGCTGGAAAAGGGCTATGTCGGCGGCGGCAGTGTCGGGCGCAACACCACCATCGTGCGCGCCAACTATGGCCTGCCGGGCAATTCCGAATTCTATTCCCATTCGCTGAAACTCTGGGAAGGGCTCGAACAGGAGCTCAATTTCAACGTGATGCATTCGCAACGTGGCATCATCAACCTGTTTCATTCCGACGGGCAGCGCGACGCGGCGGCGCGCCGGGGCAACGCGATGCGGAATCAGGGCGACGATGCGATCCTGCTCAGCCGCGAAGCCTGCCGCGCCATGCTGCCCTATCTCGATTACGACCAGACGCGCTTTCCGATCTATGGCGGGCTTTACCATCCGCGCGGCGGGACGGCGCGCCACGACGCGGTTGCCTGGGGCTATGCGCGCGGTGCGGACCGGCGCGGTGTCGATATCGTCGAGAATTGCGAGGTCACCGGCATCGACATCGATGGCGGCAAGGTGACCGGCGTCCGCACCACGCGGGGCGATATCCGCGCCGCGCGGATCGGTATCGTCGTCGCCGGGCGGTCCGGCCAGCTTGCCGCGATGGCCGGGCTCAGGCTGCCGATCGAAAGCCACATCCTTCAGGCCTTTGTCACCGAGGGGCTGAAGCCGGTGATCGACCATGTGGTGACCTATGGCATGGGGCATTTCTACATCAGCCAGTCGGACAAGGGCGGGCTGGTTTTCGGCGGTGATCTCGATTTCTACCCCTCCTATGCCTCGCGAGGGAATATCCCGATGGTCGAACATGTGATGGAGGCGGGGATGACCCTGATGCCGATGATCGGCAGGGCGCGGATTCTCCGCTCGTGGGGCGGGATCATGGACATGTCGCCCGACGGCTCACCCATTATTGACCGCGCGCCGATCGACGGGCTGTTTCTCAACTGCGGCTGGTGCTACGGCGGCTTCAAGGCTGTGCCCGGTTCCGGCGATTGCTTCGCTCACCTGATGGCAACCGGCCAGCCGCACGATGCCGCGGCGCGCTTCCGGCTGGACCGCTTTGCAACCGGCCGCGGGCTCATGGACGAGGAGGGGACGGGTGCCCAGCATAACCTTCACTGATCTGCATGGCCCGGCGTTCCGGAACGGGGGGCGGCCATGCGACTGACCTGTCCTCTTTGCGGCGAGCGCGACCTGCGCGAATTCACCCCCAGGGGCTCGGCGGTATTCGCCGACCGGCCCGGGCCGGAGGCATCGCCCGAAGACTGGAACGCGTATCTTCACCTGCGCGACAACCCCGAAGGCCCGACGCGCGAGTTGTGGTGGCACGGCGCCGGTTGCGGATGCTGGCTGATCGTCGCGCGCGACACGCGCACCCACGAGATTTTCGCCCTGACACCCGTCGGCGAGGCACCCGCGCCATGAGGCTTTCCGATCGCGGCCGCATCGACCGGACGACATCGCTTCCGTTTACCTTCGACGGCAGGCGGTTGAGCGGGCATCCCGGCGACACGCTTGCTTCGGCGCTGCTGGCTAACGACATCCGGCTTGTCGGCCGTTCGTTCAAGTATCACAGACCGCGCGGCATAATGACTGCCGGTTCCGAAGAGCCTAACGCCCTGGTCGAAATCGGCGATGGCGCCACGTGCGTTCCCAACGTGCGCGCGACCATGCAGGAGCTTCACCAGGGCCTGCAGGTTCGCAGCCAGAACCGGCTCGGTGGCCTGTCCACCGATCTGCTTTCGGTCAACGACCTTTTCTCGCGCTTTCTCGGCGCGGGGTTCTATTACAAGACCTTCATGTGGCCCCGCTCGTTCTGGGAGAGGGTTTACGAGCCGCTGATCCGCCGTGCCGCCGGAATGGGGCGCCTGTCGCGCGAGCCCGATCCGCACCGCCACGAAAAGGCATTCGCCTTCTGCGATGTGCTGGTCATCGGCGGCGGGCCGGCCGGGCTGATGGCGGCGCTGGCTGCCGGAGAGGCCGGGGCCGACGTGATCCTTGCCGACGAAAGCAGCGAGTTCGGTGGCCGGCTGCTTTCCGAGATCGAGGAGACCGGCGGCATGCCCGCCGCCGACTGGGCCGGACAGGTCGCCGCCCGCCTTGCGGTGATGCCCAACGTGCGTATGATGCCGCGCACCACGGTGATCGGTGCCTTCGATGGCGCTACCTATGGCGCGCTCGAACGTGTTTCCGAACATCTTGCCGCGCCGTCGCCGGACCTGCCGCAGGATTGCTTCTGGCGGATCGCGACCCGCACCGCGATCCTTGCCTCGGGCGCCATCGAGCGGCCGATCGCCTTTCCCGATAACGACCGTCCGGGCGTGATGATGGCGGGCGCGGTGCGCAGCTATGTCAACCGCTACGGCGTCAGCCCCGGAAAATCGGTTGCCGTTTTCGGCAACAACGACCTTGCCCACCGCACGGCACGGGATCTGGCCGATACAGGCGTTGCGGTGGCAGCGGTCATCGACAGCCGCGAGGGGGTCGGAGTTGCGGGCGATTTCCCAGTCTATTCGGGTGGGGTCGTTGTCGGCACCCGGGGACGGCGCGGGTTGAACGGGATCGTGGTTTCGTGCAACGGTCGGCGCGAGGTCATTCCCGCCGATACGCTTGCCGTTTCGGGCGGATGGAACCCGACCGTTCACCTGACCTGCCATCTGGGCGCAAGGCCTGTCTGGAACGCCGATCTGCTGGCCTTTGTCCCGCGACCCGGTGCAGTGCCGTGGCTGATACCCGCCGGTGCGGCCAACGGCACCTTCGACACGGCCGGTTGTCTGGCTGACGGGCTGCACGCTGCCGGCAGCGTGCTGGAGCATCTCGGCAGGCCGATGCCGGCGATCGACCTGCCCGGTGCATCGGACGACGCGGGGCGTATTTCACCATGCTGGGCGGTCGGTGGAACCGGGCGCGCCTGGGTCGATTTCCAGAACGATGTGACGGTCAAGGATGTGCAGCTGGCCAGCCGCGAGGGTTATGTCTCGGTCGAGCACATGAAACGCTACACCACGCTCGGTATGGCGGGCGATCAGGGCAAGACGGCTAATGTGACGGCGCTTGCGGTGCTGGCCGAAGTGACCGGGCAGGCGATTCCTGAAGTGGGTACCACCGTGTTCCGGCCACCCTTCGCGCCCGTTCCCATCGGTGCGTTCGGCGCCGGGGCGCGGGGCAAGGGGTTCGCGCCGGAGCGCTTCACCACCTCGCACCAGACAACGGTGGCGCGCGGCGCGCCAATGATCGAGGCGGGGCTCTGGTACCGCCCGTCCTATTTCCCCGCCGCCGGCGAGACGACGTGGCGCGAGGCCTGCGACCGCGAGGTCCGCATGGTGCGCGGCACGGTCGGCGTGTGCGATGTCTCGACGCTCGGCAAGATCGAGATGCAGGGGCCGGACGTGGGCGCGTTTCTCGATCTGGTCTATACCAACAGGTTTTCCACGCTGAAGCCGGGCCGCGTGCGCTACGGCCTGATGCTGCGCGAGGATGGCCACGCCCTGGACGATGGCACCACTGCCCGGCTGGACGAAAACACCTGGGTGATGACCACCACAACCGCCGCAGCGGGCGAGGTGATGAAGCATCTGGAGCTTGTCCAGCAGGCGTTCCTGCCTGCGGCGCGCATGCGCTTTACCTCGGTCACCGAGGGATGGGCGCAGTTCGCGATCGCCGGGCCGCGTGCACGCCGGCTGTTGAACGGCGTGCTGGAAACGCCGCTGGGCGACGATGCGTTTCCCTTCATGGGCTGCGGCACGGTTCGCATTGGCGGTATCGGGGGGCGGCTTTTCCGGATCTCGTTCTCGGGCGAGCATGCCTATGAGCTTGCGGTGCCGTCCCGCTACGGGGCGAGCCTATACCGGGTGCTGCTGGCGCAGGCCGAATCGCTGGGCGGCGGCCCTTACGGCATGGAGTCGCTCAATGTGTTGCGCATCGAGAAGGGGTTGCTGACGCATGCCGAAATGGACGGGCGCAAGACGGCGTTCGACCTGGGCCTGTCGGGCATGATGTCGGCGAAGAAGGATTTCATCGGCA
Source organism: Tropicimonas sp. (assembly GCF_047971885.1). Classification (NCBI taxonomy): domain Bacteria; kingdom Pseudomonadati; phylum Pseudomonadota; class Alphaproteobacteria; order Rhodobacterales; family Roseobacteraceae; genus Tropicimonas; species Tropicimonas sp. The sequence goes on from NZ_JBKEAE010000078.1 coordinate 17,760, forward strand.
GGGCAGCGGCGGCCCGGCCCGGATTGCTCGAGGCGGATCGTCCCCGGCTTGTCGGGCTCGAGGCGCTGGAAGGGGGGCAGGCGCTTGTCGCGGGCGGCTACCTTTTTGCCCCCGACGCGCTGGCGGTGCGTGTCAACGATCAGGGGCATGTGACATCGGTCGCCTATTCGCCGACGCTCGACCGGCATATCGGCCTCGGCTTTCTGACGAACGGGCCCGATCGGCATGGCGAGACGGTTGTGCTGGTCGATCATCTGCGCAAGCTCAAGGTCCGGTGCCGGGTTGTGCCCCCCGTCTTTTTCGACCCCGACGGAGGACGCGCGCGATGAGCAGGCTTCTGCCCGAATGGCCGCTGGCCGGTCTCGATACCACCCACGGAAGCGCACGGCTGCGCAGTGTCGTCCTGACGCCGGTCACCTGGATCGCACCCTTTCCGGGGCATGGTGCGGCCTTGTCCGAGGTACTGCGCGCCGCCTTCGGCTTCGGTTTTCCCGAACCGGGCGAGGCATTTTCCGCCGCTTCGGCGCGGCTGATCTGGTCGGGCCGCGAACAGGCCCTGCTTGTCGGGGCGCCGCCCGATCCGTCGCTTGCCACCCATGCCGCGGTGATCGATCAGAGCGATGGCTGGGCGGCGTTCGAACTGACCGGTCCCCGGGCGGAAGATGTGCTGGCACGGCTGACCCCGCTTGATCTCAGGCCAGTGGCCTTTGCGCCGGGTCAGACGGCGCGCAGCCTGCTCGGGCACATGAATGCGCAGATCACTTCCATCGGCAGTGGCTACGAGTTTCTGCTCATGCGTTCCATGGCGCAGACCGCCGCGCACGAACTGCAAGAGGCGATGCGCAGCGTTGCGGCGCGCAGCCAGGGCTTGTCCGCGGAAGGCCGCCCGTCGTCCACGGGTGTAGTGTGACGACGCGCTGGACACCGCTGCCCTGAGGGGCGATATTCGTCCAATGTCGCTTCCCCCGTCCTTCCTCGATGAACTTCGCGCGCGCACATCGCTGGCACAAGTGGCCGGGCGCAAGGTGGTCTGGGATCAGCGCAAGTCGAAGCAGGGCAAGGGCGACATGTGGGCGCCATGTCCGTTCCATCAGGAAAAGACGGCCTCGTTCCATGTCGATGACCGACAGGGATTCTATTATTGCTTCGGCTGTCATGCGAAGGGCGATGCCATCGGTTTCGTTCAGCAGACCGAGAATGTGGGCTTCATGGAGGCGGTCGAGATCCTTGCCCGCGAGGCGGGGATGGAGATGCCGCAGCGCGACCCGCAGGAGCGGCAGGTGGCCGATCGCCGGAGCCGGCTTGTCGAGGTCATGGAAGAGGCGGCGCGCTTTTTCCGCCTGCAACTGCAAACCGGCGCGGCGGCTGAGGCGCGCACCTACCTGACCGACCGGCGCGGGCTGAGCCGGGCCGCGCAGGAGCGCTGGCAGATCGGCTTTGCCCCGGCGTCGTGGCAGGCGATGTGGGATCACCTGACCGCAAAGGGCGTTGCGCCCGATCTGATCCTTGCCTGCGGGCTGGCCAGACTGTCCGACAAGGGGCGCCAGCCCTACGATACCTTCCGCAACCGGATCATGTTTCCGATCCACGACGCGCGCGGGCGCTGCATCGCCTTTGGCGGGCGGGCGATGGATCCGAACGACAAGGCAAAATACCTCAACTCGCCCGAGACCGAACTGTTCGACAAGGGGCGCAGCCTTTACAACCTTGCCCCCGCGCGCGAGGCGGCGGGCAGGGACCAGCCGCTGATCGTGGCCGAAGGCTACATGGACGTGATCGCGCTGGTCGAAGCGGGGTTCGGCGCAACCGTGGCCGGGCTCGGCACCGCGATTACGCCCGAACAACTGAGGCTGTTGTGGCGCATGCACCCCGAACCGGTTATCGCGCTGGATGGCGACAAGGCCGGGCTCGGTGCGGCGATGCGGCTGATCGACGTGGCGCTGCCGCTGCTCGAAGCGGGCCAGTCGCTGCGCTTCTGCCTGCTGCCCGAGGGGATGGATCCCGACGATCTGCTGCGCGCCAGGGGGGCGCCGGCGATGCAGGCGCTGCTGGATCAGGCGCAGCCGATGGTCTCGCTGCTCTGGCGCCGCGAAACCGAGGGCAAGATCGTCGACAGCCCGGAACGGCGTGCCGCGCTCGACAAGGACCTGCGCGCGGTGATCCGCAAGGTTGCGGATCCAGGCATCCGCGCCCATTACGCCACCGAAATCAGGCGCCTGCGCGAGGAGTTGTTCGGCTTCGGCTGGAAGCCGACCGGCGGCGGCCCCACGGCAAATCGTGGCAGGCCCTGGCGCAGAGACGACCGACGGGCGATGGCGCCAACCGCCGGCACGCGCGGATCGCTTATCGCCGCACTCGACGACGATGGCATGGCGGTGCTGCGCGAGGCGGTCATCCTCGCCACCCTGCTGCGCAATCCGCCGCTGATCGAGGACTATGCCCATGTGCTGGAAGAGCAGCTTTCCGGCCCCGGCCATTCCGAGATCGCGCGTATCCTGCTTTCCTGCGACAGCGACGTCTCGGCGCAAGATGTCGAAAGGGCGGTTTCGGAAAATCTCGGGCAGCAGGCGCTTGAAAGACTGTTTTCGACCGGCCATGTCGCGCTCGCCCCGTCCGTTCGCCGGCCCGGCGACATGGAACTGGCCCGCCTTTGCCTGACCGAGGAGATCGCCAAGCTGACGGCGCTGCGCGGCGACCGGCACGAGATCGAGGAGGTGGCCGCCAGTTTCGACGCCGAACCGGGGGAATGGGCCGACCATCGCCTGAGCCAGTTGGCCAGGGCGCGCGAAGTGGCCGCGCGCAACAGCGACGGCGACAGGGCGGAATACGATATAGCCGAGAACGGCGCCCGCATCGACCGGGACAAACGCTCGGCCTTTCACAATCTGGTGGAGTCCATCGACTATTCCAGAGGCAAAGGCCGCCCCCCTGCCGACAGGAAATGACGAATCACCTCGAGGACTTTTATTTCTTCGGCTTGATAGGTATGCGGGGTGGAAATACCCATTGCGCGCACTACATGATTCGTTCGATTCGCGCTGAACGAATCAGCCTCCCGCGAGACAGGAGCACTACATGGCCGCCAAGGACAACGACGACCGCAAGCCCGACGAGTCGGATCAGGAGATGACGCTCGACATGTCGCAGGCGGCGGTGAAGAAGATGATCGCCGACGCCCGCGAACGCGGCTACATTACCTACGATCAGCTCAACCAGGTCCTGCCGCCCGAGCAGGTCGCCTCGGAACAGATCGAGGACGTGATGTCGATGCTGTCGGAAATGGGCATCAACATCATCGAGGGAGAGGATTCCGAGGACGACGATTCCCCGGATGGCCAGAAGCCTTCCGGCTCGACCGAGGTGGTCGAGACATCGACCTCGCGCGAGGTAGCCGTCGCCACGACCGAGACCGAAAAGCTTGACCGTACCGACGATCCGGTGCGCATGTACCTGCGCGAGATGGGATCGGTTGAACTGCTGTCGCGCGAGGGTGAGATTGCCATCGCCAAGCGGATCGAGGCCGGCCGCAACACGATGATCGCCGGGCTTTGCGAAAGCCCGCTTACCTTCAACGCGATCACCATCTGGCGCGACGAGCTTCTCAACGAGGAAATCCTTCTGCGCGACGTCATCGACCTCGAAACCACATTCGGCCGCGGTGTCGACGAGGACGGCGATGACGAACCCGTGGTCGATACGTCCGGGTCCAATGCAGACACCGAGGACAAGGACGAACAGACCGAGTACGACGCCGACGGCAACCCGATCAGCAAGGATGAAGACGAGGACGACGACGAGCAGGCGAACATGTCGCTTGCCGCCATGGAAGCGGCCCTGAAACCGCGCGTTCTGGAAATTCTCGACCGTATCGCGCGCGACTATGCCGACCTGGAAGAGATGCAGGACGCGCGCATGTCGGCCACGCTGAACGAGGACGGTACCTTTTCGGCGGATCAGGAAGCCAAATACCAGAAGCTGCGTTCCGAGATCGTCGAACTGGTCAACGAGCTTCACCTGCACAATCAGCGGATCGAGGCGCTGATCGACCAGCTTTACGGTATCAACCGGCGCATCATGTCGATCGATTCGAACATGGTGAAACTGGCCGATCAGGCGCGCATCAACCGCCGCGAATTCATCGATGCCTACAAGGGCTACGAGCTCGACCCGAGCTGGATGGACCGGATGGCCGAGACCCCGGGCCGGGGGTGGTCGGCGCTGTTCGAGCGCTCGTCGGACAAGATTGCCGAACTGCGCACCGAGATGGCGCAGGTCGGCCAGTATGTCGGTGTCGACATCCCCGAATTCCGCCGCATCGTCCAGCAGGTGCAGAAGGGCGAGAAGGAGGCCCGCCAGGCCAAGAAGGAGATGGTCGAGGCCAACCTGCGCCTGGTGATCTCCATCGCCAAGAAATACACCAACCGCGGGTTGCAATTCCTCGATCTGATTCAGGAAGGCAATATCGGCCTGATGAAGGCGGTGGACAAGTTCGAATATCGCCGGGGCTACAAGTTCAGCACCTATGCGACGTGGTGGATCCGGCAGGCGATCACCCGCTCGATCGCCGATCAGGCGCGCACCATCCGCATCCCCGTCCACATGATCGAGACGATCAACAAGCTGGTGCGCACGGGGCGGCAGATGCTGCACGAGATCGGCCGGGAGCCGACGCCGGAGGAACTGGCCGAAAAGCTCCAGATGCCGCTGGAGAAGGTCCGCA
>NZ_JBKEAE010000105.1:0-8469 GCF_047971885.1 Tropicimonas sp.
TCCAAGCCCGAGGAGCTTGACGCGCTCGACCGTGAAATCCTGCAAAAGCAGATCGAGGCCGAGGCGCTGAAGAAAGAGGACGATGTCGCCTCGAACGACAGGCTCGAAAAGCTCGAGCGCGAACTGAGTGAATTGCAGCAGCGATCGGCCGAACTGACGGCGCGCTGGCAATCGGAGCGCGACAAGCTGGAAAGCGCGCGCGGCCTGAAGGAGCAGCTCGATCAGGCACGGGCGGAACTCGACATTGCCAAGCGCGAAGGCAATCTCGCCAAGGCGGGCGAGCTTTCCTATGGCATCATCCCGTCGCTCGAAAAGAAACTGGCCGAGGCCGAGAGTTCCGAGGGCGACGTGATGGTCGAAGAGGCCGTGCGCCCCGAGCAGATCGCCGAGGTGGTGGAACGCTGGACCGGCATCCCGACAACCAGGATGCTGGAAGGCGAGCGCGACAAGCTGCTGCGCATGGAAGAAGAGATCGGCAAGCGGGTGATAGGCCAGCGCCAGGCGGTGACGGCGGTTTCGAACGCCGTCCGGCGTGCGCGGGCCGGTCTGAACGAGGAGGGCAGGCCGCTCGGCTCGTTCCTGTTCCTCGGGCCCACCGGTGTCGGCAAGACGGAGCTTACCAAGGCGCTCGCGGAATTCCTGTTCGACGACGACAGCGCCATGGTGCGCATCGACATGTCGGAGTTCATGGAGAAACACGCCGTCGCCCGCCTGATCGGCGCCCCCCCGGGCTATGTCGGCTACGACGAGGGCGGCGTGCTGACCGAAGCCGTGCGGCGGCGGCCCTATCAGGTTGTACTGTTCGACGAGGTTGAAAAGGCCCATCCCGATGTCTTCAACGTGCTGTTGCAGGTTCTCGACGACGGTGTTCTGACCGATGGGCAGGGGCGCCATGTCGACTTCCGGCAGACGCTGATCGTGCTGACCTCGAACCTCGGCAGTCAGGCGCTGAGCCGGTTGCCCGAGGGCGCGGACAGCGCCCAGGCGCGCCACGACGTGATGGATGCGGTCCGGGCGCATTTCCGGCCCGAATTCCTCAACCGTCTGGACGAGACCATCATCTTCGACCGGCTGACCCGCAAGGACATGGACGGTATCGTCGATATCCAGCTACGGCTGCTGCAGAAGCGCCTCGACCGGCGTGGAATCACGCTGGTTCTGGATCAGGCGGCGCAAACCTGGCTTGCCGACGAGGGGTACGATCCGGTGTTCGGCGCCCGGCCGCTCAAGCGCGTCATCCAGAAGGCACTGCAGGACGAACTGGCCGGGATGATCCTGTCGGGTGAGATCAGGGATGGCGATACGGTCGAGGTGACGGCAGGGGCCGAGGGGCTGATCGTCGGCGATCATATCGGCAGCACCAGCCGGCATCCGCCGGAAGGTGCGGTGGTTCACTGACAACCGCCGCTTCGCCTTCGACCTGACGCTCCAGATATGGCGGCTTCGCGCCCGGGCCACCGGCGCGAGGCCGCATATCGCGATTCGGGCCCGGCCGGAATGCCCGGTAGGCCACTATGACCGGACGGGATCAGGCGACGAAAACCTCCCAGAGAAGTTTCAGCGACACCACACCAAGCGCGATTTCGATCACCATGAAAAAAATCCGTTCGGGCAGGATTCGCGAGATCCGCGCGCCGGTCCAGGCGCCGAGCAGCGCAAAGGGCGCAACCCAGGCCGCCTGCGACAGGCTCTCGCGGGTAATCTGCCCCGCAAGGACGAAGGGCGGCAGTTTCATCAGGTTGACGGCGGCGAAGAAGATGGTGGTGGTTCCGAGATAGACCATCTTCTCGAGCCGTTGCGGCAGAATATAGGCCTGAAAGGGCGGCCCGCCGGCATGCGAGATATAGCTCGTCAGCCCCGCCAGCGCGCCCCAGAACAGCCCGCGCGGCACATCAGCGGGGCGCGGCAGCGGCAGGCGCCTTGCAAAGCGCTGGCGGAGCGCGCTGACGAGATAGGAAAGGCCGATGGCCGCCACGACCAGCTTCACCACATTCCCCGGCACATGCGAGACCGTCAGATAGGCAACGGCGACCCCGGCGGCGGCACCGGGCAGCATGATCGCGAGATTTCGGGCCGAGAAGGTCTTGCGGAAAAGATAGACCGCGTACCAGTCGGCGACGATATAGAGCGGAAGCAGAAGCCCCGCAGCCATGGCCGGCTCCATGAAAAGCGACATCAGGGGAACCGACAACATCGCCAGCATCGGTATCCCGCCCTTGGAAACGCCCATCAGAAAGGCGGCAATGCCGGCGACGACCCAGAATTCCAAGGTACTCACTCCGCTTGGCGGCGATCCGAACGGCTTCGTGCGGCGCTGTCGTTTCGGATACGGATGCAGATCCACCGCATAGGCTGCGGGCAAGTGAGATTCAATATGCCGCTGGGTCGGACATGACCGTCCCGACAGGTGCCCGCCTGCCCAATCCGTGGGGAGATATGGGCACGTTTGGCAACCATCGACGGACAGCACGCAGCGTGATGCACGCAATTACAGGAGAATGCGCACCGCTGATCGTTACTGATATGCATGATTGGTGCCCAGGAGAGGACTCGAACCTCCACGTCCGTACGGACACTAGCACCTGAAGCTAGCGCGTCTACCAATTCCGCCACCTGGGCAGGTGTCGTGGAGGCGGTGATTATCCCCGGCGCCGAAAGGTGTCAACGGCGTTTTTGGCGTATTCGCCATGATCGTCATGTGCCGCCCGACATGCAGAATCCGGCCCGCGACTCAATCGCTGCTTGTTCCCGCGACCGCCCGGCGGTATCCCGCACATTAGCCAGCGAACTGAGGAGTTATCCATGTCGAGAATCGTCACGATCTTTGGCGGCTCGGGTTTCGTCGGACGATATGTGGCCCGTCGCCTCGCCAAGGACGGCTGGCGCGTCCGGGTGGCAACCCGCGATCCGAACGAGGCGGGCGTCGTGCGCACCTATGGCGAGGTCGGGCAGGTCGAGCCCGTCGCCTGCAACATCCGCGACGATGCCTCGGTTGCCGCGGCGATGGACAGCGCCGATGCGGTGGTCAATTGCGTCGGCATCCTCGCCGAGCATCGCAAGAACACCTTCGAGGCCATTCACGTCGATGGCGCAGGGCGTATCGCGCGGCTGGCAGCCAGGGCGGGAATCCCTTCGCTGGTGCATGTTTCGGCGATAGGTGCGGATCCTGCTTCGGATAGCGACTATCTGCGGACCAAGGGACTGGGCGAGGCGGTGGTTCTGGCCGAGATGCCAGATGCCGTCATCCTGCGCCCATCGATCATCTTCGGTCCGGAAGACAGTTTTTTCAACCGCTTCGCCAGGCAGAGCAGGTTCGGGCCGGTTCTGACGGTTGTCGGAGCCGAGACGAAATTCCAGCCCGTCTACGTGGACGATATCGCGCAGGCGGCATCGGTTGCACTTGCCGGCAGGGCGGCGCCGGGCATCTATGAACTCGGCGGACCGGACGTGCGCACGTTCCGCGAACTGATGGAACAGATGCTGCGAATCATCCGCCGCCGCCGGCTGATCCACAACATGTCGTTCGGCATGGCGCGGTTTATCGCCGGCGCCTTCGGCGTGGTTCAGACGGTGAGCTTCGGTCTGGTGCGGGCGCCGCTGACCGCCGATCAGGTGCGCAGCCTTGCGCATGACAACGTGGTCGGCAAAGGCGCGCGCGGCTTTGGCGAACTTGGGGTCGACCCGATGGCGACCGGCGCCGTACTGCCCGAATACCTGTGGAAGTTCCGTCCGCACGGACAGTACGAGGCGATCACCGAATCGGCCAGGGATCTGCGGGTCTGATCCGCCTGCCGGGCCGCCCCGGCCCGGTTCAGAGCGGTGCGACCTCGAACCCCGCGGCTTCGAGCCCGTGGCGCACGGCAGTGGCGATTCGCAGGCTTTCCGGCGTGTCGCCGTGCACGCAGATCGTATCGATCCGGCAGGGAAGGCGCTGGCCCGAAGCGCAGATGATCGCCTGCTCGCCGGCCATGGCAACCATGTTGGCGGCCGCCTGCACCGGATCGCGGATCATCGCGCCGGAAAGCGCGCGATCGATCAGCGTCGCATCGTCGTTATAGGCGCGGTCGGCGAATATCTCGCCCGCCCAGTCGCAGCCGAGACCGCGCACCGCCGCCTCCATCGCCGTGCGCGGCAGGACAAGGATGACAAGCCCGGGATCGGTATCGAGCGCCGTCTCGAAACAGATGCGGGCAAGATCCGCGCTTTCCGATGCCATGTTCGACAGCGCGCCGTGCAGCTTGAAATGGCGCAGCCTGCCGCCGGCGCCGCGCGCCATCGCCCCGGCCGCGCCAAGCTGATAGCGGATCAGGTTGCGCAAGCCGGATTCGGGCAGATGCATCCTGCGCCGGCCGAACCCTTGAAGATCCGGAAAGCCCGGATGCGCCCCCAGACCGACCCCGGCGGCCACCGCGCTGGCCATCGTATCGGCCATCACATCGGGGTCGCCGGCGTGCATTCCGCAGGCGATATTGGCCGAGGTGACGACCTTGAGCAGTGCACCGTCGTTGCCGATGCGCCAGCGGCCGTACCCTTCGCCCATATCGGCGTTGAGGTCGATCCTGCGGGTCATCGGATATCCTCCGGGCCGGAAAGCTCGCGCCCTGTCGTCACGCCACTGATCAGGTCATAGGACAGAAGATCGGCAATCTGCTTCGGGTCGCGTATCAGCGGGTGCAACTTGCGCTGAAGGGCGCGCACCATGGCCTCGGCCGTAACACGGCCGGCCAGCGCATCTTCCATCGAAACGAATTCAAACCGCAGCCCGGCACCCGGTGCTGCCTGAAGAACGCGCGGCAGGTCCTGCGGGATCACGGTTCCGATCCGGGGATATCCCCCGATGGTCTGGCATTCGGGGCCAAGCACATAGGGTGTACCGTCGCCGGTGATCTGCACATCCCCGGGCACGACAACCTCGGACAGAAGCTGCAGGCCCGTTGCGGGGGAAAACCCCTCGCCGGAAAAATCGAGTTGCACCCCCTGCCGGTTTCCGCGCACCGAACGGAAAAAACGCGTTGCCACAAAGCGCACACGCGTCGATTGGGAAAAGAGCCGGCTCTGCGGGCCGCGCAGAAGCCGGATCGTGCCGCCATCGAAGCGGCTGTCCGGCGGCAGGCGCAGCGCCTGCCGGGCGGGATGCGGATCCACCCCGACCGGCAGCCACGCACCGCTTGTCACCATCGCGCCGAGCCCGGCCGCCAGATGCGCGCCGCGCGCCCCGACCAGCAGCGGCGTGTCGATACCGCCCCCCGGATGCAGGTAGGAATAGGTGCCGGCAGCGACGGGGGTCAGGTGCACTATCTCGCCCGGCAGCAAAGGGTGGCAGGCGTTCCAGATGAGGTGGCGGTCACCGGCACGGGCGCGCATCTCCGCTCCGGTCAACGCAATCCACAGCGGTGCGGTCGGTTCGACCTCGACGGCCACGCCCGCGATTTCGAGCGCCGCCAGCGCAGCCGGCTGTGACAGCAGCGCCGCGCCTTCGGCCAGTGCCACCGGATCGGCAGCTCCCCCGCGCGAAAGTCCCGCGGACAGAAATCCGCCACGGCCCATGTCCTGCACCGAAACACCCGGACCGGTGCTGCGAACGACAAGCGCGCGGCTCACCGGATATCCTCCCGCTCGGCGCCGCCTTCGCCCGCAGGATCGGCCAGCAGGCGGCCGACCTCCGTGACCGCAACGGCGGGAAACATCACCTCGTCCCCCGGTTTCAGCGGAAAGGGATCGGCCGCTTCGGCCCGAAAACAGCGGAATGCGGTGCGGGCGACATGGTACCAACCGGTGGGCGACGCGGCCGGGAAAAGCACCATCTGGCGCACTGCCAGGGCAATGCCCCCGGGCGGAACCCGGGTTTGCAGGCTGGTCTGGCGCGGCAGGTTCCAGGTGCCCGGCAAGATGCCCAAATAGGGTTGCCCCGGGGCGAAACCCGTCGCCAGAATCCGCAGTCGGGCGGTGGAAAGCTGTTCGGCAGCCTCGGCTTCGGAGACACCCGCCAGCGCGGCGGCGCGGGCAAGCTGGGGACCGGCCTCTCCGCCGAAGGCCGCCGGTATCCGCCAGAGCCGCCGGCCCGCCGGCAGCGGCGCCCGATACCAGTCACGTGCGGCAAGCATGACAGACAGTTCCCGTGTCAGCTCCGAATGCGGCAGCACCGCCGGATCGAACCGCACATGAACAGAGGCAAGCGACCCCGCCGTTTCCAGAACGCCGGGAAAATCCGCATCCGACAGCGCGCGGCGAAATGCCAGCACGGCGCGGTTTGCCGGCTCGGAAAAGGTATCCGCAAATTGCACCAGCAACCCGTCGAGCCCCAGCGCCGCAATTCGCGGAAAAACGGAATTCTGGTCGTCGTGCAAGGCTCCGGTTCCGATGGGTACAATCCGTTCTGCCATTCGCAGTGTTCCGGCTCGAACCTATGAAATGCCTGCAATATGTCAACGTGGTGCGCTTCATGCGGTTTTCGCCGTCGTCGACACGCCCGCCGGGCCATCCGCGCCGTCAGGTGCGCGGGCGGGCCTTCTGCCGCCCTACTTCAACTGGCTGTCCTTCGATCCGCGCCGGTTGATTCCAGCGCGCCGGGCCGGACGGGCATCGCGTTCCGACTGGCAATCGATACACAGCTTCACCCCGGCAACCGCCTGCCGCCGCGCCTCGGGTATCGGCTCGCCGCATTCCGCACAATGGCTCAGGCTTTCGCCCACCGGGTCGCGGCGCGATTTCATCCGCTTCAGTTCATCCGCGATCGACGCCTCTATCTGTTCGTTCACCGCGCCGTCGCGCGCCCATCCGCCCGCCATACCTTCCACTCCTCATCGTGGGCGCAAGAGTACCCTACCCCGCTCTCAGACCAAAGCGACGGATTACACCGGTCCATACGGCGAGCAGCGAAAGCTCCGAACCGTCCGGTGGCGGCACGCCCCCCCCGGGTTCAGAGATACCCGGCGCTGCGGAAGCTCAGTTCGCTTCCCCTGCCCACGATAAGATGGTCGTGAAGCGTCAGGTCGAGCGCCTCGGCGGCCCGGGCAACGGCCTGTGTCATTGCGACATCGGCCTCGGACGGCGTGGGATCTCCCGACGGGTGGTTATGCACCAGAATGAGCGCCGAGGCGTTCAGTTCCAGCGCCCGCTTGACCACCTCGCGCGGGTAGACGGGAACGTGATCGACCGTGCCCTGCGCCTGCTGTTCGTCGGCGATCAGCACGTTCCTGCGGTCGAGAAACAGCACCCGGAACTGCTCGGTCTCGCGGTGCGCCATCACGGTGCGGCAATAATCGAGCAGCGCATCCCAGCCTGAAATGATCTCACGTTGCAGGATGCGCGACCGGGCCATCCGCTGCGCCGCCGCCTCGATCAGCTTCAGCTCCAGCACCACAGCCGCGCCGACACCGCGCACCTGTTCCAGCCGCGCGGGCGAAGCGGCGATCACACGGTTGAAATCGCCGAACACATCCATCAGGCGGCGCGCCAGCGGTTTCACGTCCTGACGCGGGATGGCGCGAAACAGGACCAGTTCCAGCAGTTCGTAATCGGGAAGCGCCGTGGCACCTCCCTCAAGGAAACGATCGCGCAGCCGCCGGCGATGATCGCGGATATAGGACGGAAGCCGGCCCTGCGGAGTTTCCGGCACCACCGGAACCGCCGTCGCCTCGTCTTCGGCGAAAAGCGGCATCATCGGTTCGGCAAAGGCGGAATCGCGGCGCATGCGCCAACTCTCGTACACCACGGTGAATGGCGGGTTAACACATTGCCGGGGCCGTCCTGCAGCTTCGTTCGCTCCGGTATCGATAAGGTCCGCATATCGACGCCAGCCGACACCAGTGGACCTACCGGGCGGGCGTGATCAGCTTTGCCGCTGGGGACGCGCCCAGCGAGGCACAGCAGGCCGAGGTCATGGACGCCGTCGAACAACTGGCCTTCGCCCTCGACCTTGATCCCGGTGCTGTCGATGAGCAGGTGCAGCGGGCCCCTGGAGCCGCGATACGGGATGTTCACCGCCAGCGCCTTCTGGCGACGGGACAGCGTGCTGAAGTCGGGCACCACCCAGTCGAGGCCAACCAGCCGCAGGAGGCTTTCGACGAACCCGGTCGTCTGCCGGAGCGCCATGTCGCGGCGGGAGTCGACACCGAGCAATGAGCGCACTTGGGACGATCGATTCCACGAATGATTGCGATGAGGGTGCATAGCGGCCTAGTGAGTTGAGAGAGCTGCACCCGGTGCCGAACGGCAGTCTAGGGGAAGCTGCGCTGCGGCATCGGATCAAGGACAGCCGACCGCTGAGGGCCACGTTTTACGCTGTGCATGTGAACGGATTCCTGATAAGTGCAGTCGGCAGCAGCCATCACGATCTCGTCCTCGGCCATCCATTTTTTGGAGGTCAAGAAACTGCGGATCGTGTCGGGGGCCTCGGAATAGAGCACAAGCGCGAGGCTCTCTTCTGCGCGAGTACAGGTGACATAGAGTAAGCGGCGGGTGCGCTCG